>DXLV01000060.1 GCA_019414545.1 Collinsella sp.
GATTCCGCGACCGTCCAGGCGGCCGTCGTCAAGGACGCGAAGGACTGGACGCTCGAGGAGCAGAAAGCGGTTGCCGAGGACATCGCCGCCAAGGGCGAGGCATCGCCGGCGTACGCCAAGGCAAAGGCCGCGATGGATGCGGGAACGAAGTTCTCGATGAAGCTGACGGACGGACAGACGCTCGAGTACCGTATCATCGGCATCAACCACGACGACTTGGCCGACGGCACCGGCAAGGCGGGACTGACGTTCCTCACCACCTCGACGGATATTTCGTCCCGCATGAACGCCATGAAAACCAGCGATGGCGGATGGGAGGCATCCGAACTCCGTGCGAAGATGAATTCGGGCGAGATCTGGAACCTGATGCCCGCCGATTTCCAATCCAAGGTTAAATCGGTTAGGAAGCTCACGAACAACGTCGGCGGCGGCAACGCGAACAAGAATGCCGCCGTGACGGCTACCTCCGACAAGCTGTTTCTGCTCAGCTACTCCGAGATCGTCCCTACCTCCCACTGGGCATCCGGCTATCCCTGGACCTCCTCCGAGGGCACCCAGTACGAGGCCTTCAAGGGCAAGGTGATGAATAGCTATTCGGACAACCCTGCCATTGCCAGTGGCAGCTATTGGTGGGAACGTTCGGTGCGTCCGGACCACTCTACGTTCTTCCTCCGTGTCCACGCCGGCGGCGATCCGGCGATCAGCGACAATGCGACGGTCTCGAATTGCGTCCGCCCCGCCTGGTGCTTCTAGCCTCAGCTGTTAAGCCCGCACAGGCTGTGCGGGCTTTTCTTTTGGCAACCAAACGAACGATTCTCGTCTTGAAGCATAGTTGTCGGGTTGAGGTGAAATGGGGTCATACAGCGGCTCTCAGAGCGCCCGCCGCACTCCCCCGCCATTACCCCTGCGGCGTCCTCGTATAGAGCCCATCCCGCTTGGCGTTTCGTTGCAGCAGCCCACTTGTCCACCGATCAAGTGAACTACTGGAATAAATACAGCGACACGCTTGTCCGTTACAGTCGCTATATCTGTGTTAATCGCCGCGATAAATACAGCCTGTACTCGGCTGCATACCAGCTACGCGTATGTAGATTCATATCGCGTTAATAAATCGGCTCAAGCGTGTGCAAAACGCGCAAGTAGCCGCAAAAGTCGATTATCTTGCAGGTAGATTTTTAGCACCCTGTTGCTTAATCAAAATTAAGCAATTGCTTAAAACAAAAAAGGTCAGGCACTAGGTGCCTGACCTGCAAACTTCTGGTCGGGACGACTGGATTCGAACCAGCGACCCCTTGACCCCCAGTCAAGTGCGCTACCAAGCTGCGCCACGTCCCGAAGCTTTTGTTTGTTGCTCTGCTCTCGCTCGCAACAGGAAGTATATTAACCCGAAACTTTAGACTTGTGCAAGAACTTTTTTACAAATTTTGAAGCAAGTCCAAAATTGTATCTGCGAGCTGGGGTTTTGTTAGAACGGGAAGTTCTTGCGTACCCGTTGTGCTCACAATCCAGGCCTTGTTGGTATCGGTTCCAAAGCCCGAATCGGCGCGTGAGACATCGTTGGCGATAATGGCATCGCAACCCTTGCGGTCGAGCTTTCGCTGTGCGTACTCCAGGACGTTATCGGTCTCGGCCGCAAAGCCGATCACGCACCGCTCCCCCTTCTGGCGCGAAAGCTCAGCCAAAATATCGACCGTCTCGACCAGTTTGATGCGATCCAAGCGCTCGTTGGCCTTTTTGAGCTTATGGTCCGCAGGGGATACGGGGGTGTAGTCGGCGACAGCGGCCGCACAAATGGCCACATCGGCCGTCTGAAAGGCGCTGAGCGCTGCCTTCAGCATTTCAGCGGCGGTCTGTACGCGCACGCACTCCACACCGCGGGGAACGTCGAGCGATGTCGGGCCCAGCACGAGCGTGACCGCAGCACCGCGGCGAGCAGCCTCCCCCGCCAGGGCGATGCCCATCTTGCCCGACGACCGGTTACCGATGAATCGCACCGGGTCGATCGGCTCGTGCGTGGGGCCGGCGGTGATGACGATGCGCTTGCCCGTCAGGTCTTGCGGCACGGGGTTGAGCACCTCACAGACAGCCTCGACGATGTCCTCGGGCTCGCTCATTCGCCCCGTGTCTACGTCGCCGCAGGCAAGGTAGCCGCTGCCGGGTCCCACAACATGGCCACCGTGCTCGCGCAGCGTGGCCATGTTGGCCTGCGTCGCCGGCGCCTTCCACATGCCGTTGTTCATGGCCGGCGCGATCACGACGGGCCGCGGTGTCGCAAGCAGCGTTGTGGAGATGAGGTCATCGGCGATGCCGTTGGCCATCTTGGCGATGATATTGGCCGTCGCGGGCGCCACGACCACCAAGTCGGGCTCCTGCGCCAGCGAGATATGGTGGATGGGGTCAGACGGGTCGTCGAATAGCCCAACCGCGACCGGCTCATTGGTGAGCGCGCGGAAGGTAAGCGGCCCCACGAACTCGGTGGCATGCTCGCTCATGACGACCTTGACGTGCGCGCCGCGCTTTTGGAGCAGGCGCACGATATTGCACGACTTATAGGCGGCGATCCCGCCGGTAATGCCCAGCAGGATCGTTTTTCCCTCAAGTTGCATTGAATTGTTGGGTGCCGCCGTCATCGTTAGGCTTCCTTGCTGGGGAGCACGAGCAGGCGGTGGCAATACGGGCAGTGCGTAATCTCACTGCCGTCATGGTTGAGGTCGCTCATGGACGACGCCTGCAGCGCGGTGTGGCAGACCGTGGGGATATTGCCCTTGATGGTCTCGACGGCCAAGCCGCGGAACTGCTTGAGCAGACGCTCGTAATCGGTGAGCACGTCGGTCGGCAGCGTGGCGGCAAGCGCGATGCGCTCCTTGGTGGCGGCATCGATCTGAGCCTGCAGATCGGCAGCCTTGGCGCGGGCAGCCTTGGTATCGGCCTTCACGCCCTCCTCGAACTTGGCGATGATGGCCTGCGCGCGAGCCTCTCGGTCAAGCGCTTCCTTATGGGCGACGACGACGTCCTTGCGGGTGTGCTCGATCTTGTCCAAGCGCTTGGCCAGGGTGGCGAGCTCGTTCTCCAGGTCCTGAACCTCGCGGTAGTCGGAGCCGTCCACGTGGCGCTTCTTGGCGGCCTCGATGGCGTTGTTGGTCTGAATCTCGGTGGTGTTGAGATCGTCGAGCTCAATGTCCAGATCCTTGCGCTGGGCGTAGAGCTTGGTCATCTCGGACTTGAGCTTCACATAGGTCTTGCGCTTGGAAGCGAGCTCCTTGAGCTCCGGCATATTGGCAAGTTCGCTCTTGTTGCGGGCGAGCTCCAAATCGATCTGTTGCAGCTTGAGTAGCGTAGCGCCGGCGCTCATAAGTTCTCTCCTTTTGTCACAGTCCACCATTGGCAAGGGTTCAGTATTTTAATCGCATGACGGGGGTCGACCCCGGCGTCAACCGCAGAGTTCATCAAGATATCCACGAACGGCTCCTCGGAGCGATCGTGGCCGAGCAGGATCACCGGCAGCCCGCGTAAAGCAAGGTCTTGCGCCACGTGATAGCCCGCCTCTCCGGTCACGATGACATCCGCAGCGGCGGCGATGGCAAGCTCGCCAAAGTCGCCGAGGGAACCGCCCAGAATGGCGACGGTGCGGCACGGGCGCTTGGCATCGCCCCATACGCGTGGGTCGCTTCCGAAGGCCATGGCGGCACGGGTGGCAAGATCGCGCAGTGTGCACGGGTCGTTGAGTGTTGCAAGCGCGCCCAGACCGGTCGCCTCGGGGTCGTCCTTGCGCTCCAGCGAGCTCACGGGCGCGGCGCCCAGCAGCTCACTTAGGCAGGCGCGCGCCTCGTGCGAGCGGTCCAGATTGGTATGGAGTGAAATAATGCTCACGCCGCAGCGGGCGGCCTCAAACAGTGCTGCGCTGCACTGGGGACGCGACGCATCCGCCGGGCAAAACGCCTCGGGTGCCTTGATGTAGATAGGATGATGCGTCAACAACACGTTGGCACCGGCCTCCTGGGCGCGGTGCACGTTGGCTTCGGTCGCGTCGAGTGCGCAGGCCACGCCGGTAATCTCGGCGGCAGGGTCACCTACGGAAAGTCCTACGTGATCCCAGCTCTCGGCATTTGCTTTGGGATAGCGTGCCAGCAAGGCACGCGCGAGATCGGCAACAATCATGCGGCACCTACGATCGAGAGCAGCGTCTGGGCAAAGTCGTCCAGATCGCCTGGATTCACGCGATCATCGAAGGAGATGCGCAAGGCACCCAGCGCCTGTTCGCGGCCGATGCCCATCGCGCTGAGCACGTGGCTCGGGTCCATGCTGCCACTCGAGCATGCCGAGCCTGCCGACACCTCAAAGCCGGCGGCGTCGAGCTTGATGATGAGTTCCTCGGAGTCCATGCCGTCAATGTAGATCGAAACCATACCCGGCAGACGGTCGGCTTGCGCGTAGTCACCCATGGTGGCGTGAATGCGCTGGTGGGCCGTAAGCGTGGCGTAGAGCTTGTCGGAAAGGGCTTGCAGCTTCGCGCGCTCCTGAGCCACATGGGGCGTCAGAGACGAGGCGGCAGCGGCAAAGGCGAGCTGCGTGCGCAGGTCTTGCGTGCCGGCACGACGTCCGGCTTCCTGTCCGCCGCCAAAGATGCGCGGGCGCAGCGGCGTGCGGTTCTTAAGGTAGAGCGCGCCGGATGCCACGGGGCCACCGATCTTGTGCGCGGCAACGGTCATGGCGTCAACTCCCAGCTCGGTGACATCGAGCGGAATATGCAGATACCCCTGGATGGCATCGGTGTGGAACAGGGCGCCAACGGTATGCGTGGCCGCGGCAAGCTCGCGGATGGGCTGCACCACGCCGGTCTCGTTGTTGGCAACCATGATGCTCACGAGCGCCACGTCGTCGCCTAGCAGCTCGACAAGCGTGGCAGGCTCAATGTAGCCCATGCGGCAGGGCTGCACCAGGTCGACGGTAAAGCCGGCGGCACGCAGCAACGGCAGGTTGTCCAGAATCGAATCGTGCTCGATGGCCGAAACGATTACACGATCGCGCTTGCGATCGCGCTGACGAGCGCCCTCGGCAAGACCGAGCAGCGCCAGCTGGTTGGCTTCGGTGCCGCCGTTGGTCAGTACAATCTCGGACGGGCGGACGCGCGCGCCAAAGCTGCGGGCGATCTCGCGACGTGCAACCTCCAGACGCGCGGCAGCCTTGCGGCCGAGCGAATGCAGCGAGTTGGGGTTGACGCCGGCAAGCTCGCTGTCGTCGTACTCGCGCTGCGCAAGGAGCGCCTCGGCGCGCATGGGCGTCGAGGCGGCATAGTCAAGATTCACGGGTATGCGGTTTTGACCTGCGGTCATAAGGGTTTATGCCTCCTGTGCGGCCTCGTTGCCCAGCTTCTGCAGCAGCGCAACCTCGGCAGCGGGATCTTCGGACTTAAATACGGCAGAACCGGCCACGAGCACGTTGGCGCCGGCCTTGACGACCTCGACAATGTTCTTGGAAGAAATGCCACCGTCGACCTCGATGAGGGGCGAAACGCCGTGACGCTCGCACATGGCCCTGAGCTCGTGGAGCTTAGCGATGGTGCCCGGGATAAAGCTCTGACCGCCAAAGCCCGGGTTCACGCTCATGAGCAGCACCATATCGACGACGTCGATGATGCTCTCGAGCATGCACACGGGGGTGGCGGGATTGAGCACCACGCCGGCCTTAACGCCGCGCTGCTGCAGATGGGTGAGCGTGCGGTGCAGGTGCGTGGAGGCCTCGTAGTGTACGGTGATCATATCGGCGCCGGCGTCTGCGTACCAATCGACCGTCTCGTCGGGGTTCGACACCATGAGGTGCGCGTCGACCGGTACATCGGTGGAGCGCTTGACGGCCTTGAGGATGTCAACGCCAAAGGTGAGGTTGCCGGTAAAGTGGCCGTCCATGACGTCGAAGTGCACGTAGTCGGCGCCGGCGATCTTGTCGAGTTCGCCCTTGAGGTTGGCCATGTCGGCCGAGAGGACGGACGGAGCGATTTTAATGGAACCCATGGTAGTAGCCTTTCTGCGCTAGTCGGTGAGTCCGTAGAACTCTTGAGAGGGGACGCGATCGGTAAGAATCTCGAGCGCCCTATCCAAAGTAACACCGTTGTAGAGCGTTTGCTCCACGGCAAAGGTGAGCGGAATGTCTACGCCCAGTGAACGGGCAAGTTCGCTGACGCTGCGCGCCGCGACGGCGCCCTCGACCACCATATGCGTGCGCGTCTGATATTCGTCGAGCGACACACCGTGGGCAAACTCGTAGCCAAAGGTGCGGTTGCGCGAATGCTCCGAGGTGCAGGTGGCAATGAGGTCGCCCATGCCGGCAAGTCCCATGCAGGTCATAGCTTGACCGCCGCGGGCGTGCACCAGACGGCTGATCTCGGCCAGGCCGCGCGTCATGATGAGGGCAAGCGTGTTGTCGCCCGCGCCGGAGCCGGCGGAGATGCCGCACACGATGGCGATGACATTTTTCATGGCGCCGCAGACCTCGACACCCGTCATGTCCTGCGACAGATAGATGCGAAAAGCCGTGGACAGGAGCAGGTCCTTGAAGGTCTCCCCCACCTGCTGGTCCTCGCTGGCGATGACGGCGGCCGAAAGCCCGCCACGGCAGATTTCCTCGGCATGGTTGGGGCCCGAAAGCGCCGCCACACGCGTCTCATTGCCGATCTCGCTGGCGATGACCTTGCTCATGAGCAGGCCGGACTCGGGCTCGATGCCCTTGGTGAGGCACAGGACCGGAGTTTTGGCATCGATAAACGGCGCCGCCTGATGGCACACGTCGCGCAAGTGCGTGGAGGGCACAGCAAAGATGATCGCATCGGCACCGTCGAGCGCCTGGGCGAGCTCGGTCGTTGCCACCACGTTGTCCGGCAGCTCGTATCCCACCAGATAGCGCGGGTTGCGGTGCTCGCCGTTAATGCCGGCGGCCGTCTGCTCGCTGTGGGCCCACATGGTCACGCGCTCGGCTCGCGCGGCGGCAAGGCCGGCGACGGCGGTTCCCCAGGAGCCGGAGCCAATCAGCGCAACATTCATGACTCTCTCCTACTTATCGTCGGCCTCGGTGACGCGCTTGGTAAACGAGAGCTTGGACTCCTTACCGCACGTGAGCTTTTGGATATTCGCGCGATGGGCCCACACCACAGTGATGCCGATCATCGCCATGCAGAACTTGAGGCCCAAGCTGCTGTATGGAAAGACCGCGCAAGCGGCGATGGGAAGTCCGATGGCAGCGGTGTGGGGCCATATCTTCTCGCCCTACCTTAACTTCCACGGCGGCAA
>DXLV01000061.1 GCA_019414545.1 Collinsella sp.
CCGACTCGGCTGTCATGGTCATCGACGCCGCAAAGGGCGTCGAGGCCCAGACCAAAAAGCTCTTTAAGGTCTGTACGCTGCGTCACATTCCCATCTTCACTTTTGTGAACAAGCTCGACCACGAGGCTCGCGATCCGTTTGAGCTCATGGAAGAGATCGAGAATGTCCTGGGAATCAATACGTATCCCATGAACTGGCCGATCGGCAGCGGCCGCAACTTCCGCGGCGTGTTCGACCGTCAGACCCGTCGCGTCATTGCCTTTGAGGGCGACGGTCACGCCAACGCCACCAAGAAGGTCGCCGAGGTCGAGGCCGAGTTGGGCGATCCCGCCATGGACGAGCTTATTGGCGAGGAGAACCATAAGAACCTGATGGATGACATCGAGCTGCTCGATGGCGCCGGCGACGAGCTCGACTTGGATGCCGTGGCCTGCGGCAAGCTGAGTCCGGCGTTCTTTGGCTCGGCGCTCACCAACTTTGGCGTGGAGCCCTTCCTTAAGGAGTTCCTGCGTCTGGCCCCGACGCCGCGCGCCTATACCGATACGCTCACCAGCGAACCGGTCGATCCCTGCCGCGATGACTTTAGCGGCTTTGTGTTTAAGATCCAGGCCAACATGGACAAGAACCACCGTGACCGTATCGCCTTTGTGCGCATTTGCTCGGGCAAGTTTGAGCGTGGCATGGACGCCTTTCACGTGCAGGGCAACCGCAAACTCAAGCTTGCCACGGGCACGTCGATGATGGCCGATGACCGCGCCATCGTGGACGAGGCGTACGCGGGCGATATCGTGGGACTGTTCGATCCGGGTATCTTTAGCATCGGCGACACCGTGTGTTCCGGCAAGCGCCACGTGCAGTATCCGCAGATTCCGACGTTTGCCCCCGAGATGTTCGCTCGCATTACGCAGGTCGACACGCTCAAGCGCAAGCAGTTCGTCAAGGGTATGGAGGAGCTTGCCCAGGAGGGTGCCATCCAGATCTTCCGCGAGCTGGGCGCCGGCATGGAGAGCGTCATCGTGGGCGTGGTCGGCGTACTGCAGTTTGAGGTGCTCGAGCGCCGTCTCAAGGCCGAGTACCGTGTTGAGGTTCGTCGCCAGCCGCTGCCCTATACGGACATCCGCTGGATTCAGAACGACCCCGACACCATCGATATCCCGGGCCTTTCGCTCACGCGCGACACCCTGCGCGTCGAGGACATGCGCGGCGGTAAGCTGCTGTTGTTCACGAGCCCGTGGAACGTGGATTGGGCAACTGACCACAACCCCGACCTTATCCTGTCGGAGTTTGGCAACGTGGCCTTTTAACGCATCGGCGCGGTGACCCTGCGGGGCTGCCGTGCCATTTACTTGCCTGATGCCGTGTGAGCGGCTATCATACCCACCGTCGTCTCAAGACCGTGACGTCCGAGCAGTTCGGGTCCGATATCCTGCTCGTTAAACCTAAAACCAAAGGAGTACATAATGATCAAGAAGGTCATGGAGGACTACAAGGTCCTGTTGCGGAGCATTCCCGCGGCAACGGTTTCGCTGTTTTTCGTGAGTGTCATCATGATGAACCTGCTGGCCAACAAAGAGCTTATCAGCCTGCCGTATCTGGCACTCGATTGCGGCTTTGTGGTGAGCTGGGTTTCGTTTTTGTGCCAGGACATGATCTGCAAGCGCTTTGGCGCCAAGGCATCCATCAAAATCTCTATCCTCGCGCTGCTGGTCAATCTGGCCGTGAGTCTGTGCTTTTGGGCATGCTCGCTCACGCCCGGCATGTGGGGCGCCTACTACGACACGGGTATGATCGAGGTCAACACCGCCCTTAACGCCACCATCGGCGGCACCTGGTACGTGGTGCTGGGCTCTTCGCTGGCAATGCTCGTTTCTGCCGTGGTTAACTCCACACTCAACCAGTCGCTCGGTCGTATGCTCAAAAAGAATAACTTTGCGAGCTTTGCCTTCCGTTCCTATGTGTCCACGGGTGTTGGCCAGTTTATCGACAACTTGGTCTTTGCCATTGTGGTGAGCCACACGTTCTTTGGTTGGACCTGGGTGCAGGTCCTTATGTGCTCGCTGACCGGCGCTGTTGCCGAGCTGCTGTGCGAGGTCTTCCTGAGCCCCGTGGGCTACAAGGTCGTGCGTGGCTGGGAGCGTGAGAATGTGGGCGCCGAGTACCTCGAGCGCCACGCAACCGCCTAAGGAGCAAGTATGCGGGTTTTGATCACGGGCGCTTCGGGCGGTATCGGAGCCGCGTGCGTGCAGCGCTTTTTGGACGAGGGCCACGAGGTCGTGGGCTTTGACCTGCTGCCGACGGCGGTCGAGCACGAGCGCTACCGCCATCTGATCGTTGATGTCCGCGAACCGGACTCGTTTCCAGACGACCTTGAACCCCAGGTAATCGTAAACGTTGCCGGTACGCAGGATTCGGCCGACGACATTGCCGCCAACCTGTGTGGCACCATCAACGTGACCGAACGCTACGCCTTTGTGGGGGAGGGGCTTGCCGCCAAGCCGACAGCGGCTATCAAATCCGTGGTCAATGTGGGGTCGGCGAGCGGACATACGGGATCGGAGTTTCCCGCCTATGCCGCCAGCAAGGGCGGCGTTATCGCCTACACCAAAAACCTTGCAAACCGCCTAGCACCGCAGGCCATCGCCAACAGTGTGGACCCGGGCGGCGTTATCACGCCGCTCAACCGTTGCGTGATGGAAGACGAGCACCTGTGGAACCAGATTATGGAGCTCACGCCGCTTAAACGCTGGGCCACCGCCCAAGAGATCGCCGAGTGGATCTACTTTGTGGGCGTGACCAACCGGTTTATGACCGGGCAGAGCCTGCTGATCGATGGCGGCGAGGCCGGCCGCACCCAGTTTATCTGGCCCGAGTAGAAAACGCGCCCGATGGAAATCCGTCGGGCGCGTTTTTGATGTATTGATTTTTAGCCGAGGCAAGTCCAGTTGACGGGGGTCGAGCCGTGCTGTTCGAGTAGCCGATTGGCTGCCGAGAAGGGGCGCGACCCTATAAAGGCGGGGAGTTCTGCCGTGGCGCGGTTGGCCGAAAGCGGCGAGGGGTGCGTAGAAGCTAGGCAGAACTTGCCGGTTGCCTTGCCCGCGCCGATCGCGTCGAGCTTGCCCTCAACCATTTGCTGGGCAAAGCGGCCCCATGCCAAAAAGACGACCGGCTGGGGCAGCTGACAGCAGCGTTCGATAATATAGTCGGTGAGCGTGCTCCAGCCCAGCTTGGCGTGCGAATTGGCGGCATGCTTGCGCACGGTGAGCGTGGTGTTAAGGAGCAGGACGCCCTGTTGTGCCCATGGGGTTAGGTCTCCCGTGGCAGGAAAGGGGCAGTCCAGATCGGCTTTGAGTTCCTTATAGATGTTGCGCAGGCTCGGCGGCAACTTGGTTTGCGTCGCGGGGACCGAGAACGATAACCCCATGGCCTGGTTGGGTCCGTGATAGGGATCTTGACCCAAGATGACAACCTTGACCTGGTCGGCCGGCGTGTAGGCGAGGGCATTGAGGATGTCGTCTTGTGCCGGGTAGATGGTCTGCTCGGCACGCAAAAGGGCGATGCGCTCGAGCAGCTGGTTCGTAGTGTCACGTACCGGCTGCGGCGCATCGCCCAACCAGGTTGCTATGTTGCGGTCGCGAGTTGCGGTGTCCATGGGGCTCCTTTATGGCAGATACTCTGTTGGTATCTATTGTAAAGGCGCACCGATTGCCTTTATGCCGCGGCTGTATGAAGAGTGGGGTCTACGAGACGCGCTCGGGCGCTCCTGCCATGTGAGCGTGTCCTTGCGAGCGAAGGCACGGGAGCTCGACGGTTGCCACCATCACGCCGGTGAGGATGAGGGCGGCGCCAAAGAAGGCGATGGGGCTCAGGACCTCGCCGACCAGGAAGAACGAGAAGACAGCGGAGCAGACCGGCTCGAGCGAGAAGGCGAAGCCGGTGGTCTCGGCGGGCACGTGGGGCTGCACGAGCGTTTGGGTGATAAAGCCATAGGCAGAGCAGATGAGCGCGAGTGCGACGACGACCGCGACCTCGCTCGGCGTGCTGGGAAGCGTAAAGCCGCCAAAGGCAAATGCGGCGATGCCCGAGAACAGGCCGCCAAAGCCCAGCTGCCAAACGCCCAGAGCCAGCGGGTCGACATCTTCGACAAAGCGCTTCGCCACAATGATATGGCCGGCATAGACAAAAGCGGAGAGCAGCATGATGATCGCGCCGGGATTCAGGCTGGTAAAGTCGGCACCCGAGAGCAGCAGCATACCGCAGGTGACGATGGCGGTGCCGATGAGTACCTTGCGCTCGGGGGCGCGACGCAGCAGGGCGGCGTTGGCAAACGGCACGATCACGACCGTCAGGCTCTGCAAAAAGCCGGCGGTGGAGGCGGAGGTAAGGCTGGAGCCCAAGCACATGCAGGTGAGCTCGGTTGCCATGATGGCGCCGATGATGGCGGCGCGAACCATCAGGTCGCGGTTGATGCGGAAAGCGCGCTTGTGGAAGAGCAACAGGCAGGCCGCAAAGGCGATGATGCAGCGCAGCGCAACGATGCTCGTGGCGTTCATGCTGTCCATGCCGATCTTCATGAGGGGATACGAAAAGCCCCATGCGACGGGAACGGAAAACGAGAGCGCGATTGCTTTTTTGCGATCCATGGGACTCCTTTTGTTACAGAACGGTTTCGCAAAAAGGATTCTGCTCCCAGATTTAGATGTAGTAAAGCGAATGTATCTTCAGTATGATTAAGTAATACTAATGTAGGCGGGAAAAGCGCTGGCAAAACGTTTTACGGCTACGTCGATGTGGAGGTACGATGGCATCGCGGTATCAGATTGTTTGTATGGTGGTCGATCGCGGCAGTCTTAAGGGTGCAGCCGATGAGCTGGGCTATACGCAAAGCGCGGTGAGCCAGGCCGTCAAAGCGCTCGAGCGCGAGCTGGGTACCACGCTTATCGAGCGCGGCAAGCAGGGCGTTTCGCTTACGCGCGACGGCAAGCAGTACCTGCCGTATCTGCGCCAGATTGTAACTGCCGAGGCCGAGCTTGAGGGCAAGCGCCAGGAATTGCTGGGACTCTCCTCGACTGATATTCGTATCGCAACGTTTACCAACGTGAGCCGCACCGTGTTGCCGCGCGTGATCCGCGACTTTGGTGCCCTGCATCCGGGTGTACGCTTTACGCTCAAACAGGGCGATTACACGCGCAATGCCCAGTGGGTGCACGATGGCGTGGTTGATTTTTGCTTTACGGCACGCGGATTTACTGCTGGGCTCGAGAAGCGCGTGGTCTATCACGATGAGTTGGTGGCACTGTTGCCGGCCGCGCATCCGCTGACGGCAAAGGAAAAGGTGACGCTCGCCGACCTGGCGTCCGAGCCGTTTGTGCTGCTGGATGAGGGCGAACAGAGCCTGGTGCTCGATGCATTCGCGGCGCATGGGCTGTCGCCGCACGTGACGAGCGAGGTGACCGACGACTACACCATCATGGCGATGGTGGAGGAGGGCCTAGGCGTGAGTATGCTGTATCGCCGTACCGTCGAGGGCATGAGGGCCGATATTCGCGTGCGTCCCATCGTGCACGCTCCCTCGCGTGACGTAGTGGCAGCCTGGCGCAGCTGGGACACCATGCCTATCGCCACGAGGCACTTTATCGACTATATGAGCTCACATATTGTCAATTAATGACTGGCATGGCGTTGAGTGCGGTGTTTAGCGGGCTGTCGCTTTGGCTTGGGCGGCGCGATAGGTGCGTGCCGGGTGGCAGAGTAGTACCGCCACGACCATAAAGAACGCCGTGGTGCCCAGGCTGATGGGGTAGACCATCATGATGTTCGCAAAGGTGCGGAAGTGCGGGAACACGCAGAATACCCAATAGAAGCGAATACCGCAGACGCAGATCATGGTGATGAGGGCGGGCATGAGCGAGATGCCAAAGCCGCGCAGGTAGCCGGACATGTTTTCGTAGAACATGCTAAAGGCGTAGGCAGGGAAGATCGAGCACACGCGGATATAGCCGATCGAGACGATGTTGGGGTCGCTGTTGAACAGCGCCAGGATTTCGCGTCCCAAGCCTACGATGATGACGATGGTGGTGAGCGCGACGATACCGCCTTCGACCAGGCAGACCTTGAGCGTCTTGGTGCAGCGGTCGATTTGGCGGGCACCGTGGTTTTGTCCCACAAAGGTGGTGCAGGCCTGGCTAAAGCTGTTGAGCAGGTTGTAGCACACGTACTCCAGGCTCATGGCAGCGCTCGATGCCGCCATGACCTCGGTGCCCAAGCTGTTGATGGCGGACTGGATGATGATGTTGGCGACGGCAAAGACAGCGCTTTGGATGCCGGCGGGCAGGCCGATCTTGACGATGCGCTTGAGGGCGACGGGGTCTAAGCCTAAGTCGCGTGGGGTGACGCGGACGACGGAGTCGGTCTTGAGCAGGCGGATAAAGAGCGTAGCGGCGCTGACGGTGTAGGCGATGGCGGTGGCGATGGCGACGCCCGCGACGCCCCAGTGGAGTACGGGGACAAAGATGAGGTCCAGGCCAATGTTGAGGACGGTGGACACGGCAAGTGCCTGCAGCGGCATGCGGGTGATGCCGACGGAGCGGAAGATCGCGGCCTCAAAGTTGTAGAGCAAGATCGAGGGCATGCTGAGCAAAAAGACGCGCAGGTAGAGCGAAGCGAGCGGCATGGTCTCGGCAGGCACGTTGAGCGCAGCGAGCATGGGCTCGGCAAAGATCTCGCCCAGTGCGATGACGACAAAGCCCACGAGCGCCATTAAAATCGAGGTATGGACGGCGCGTTTGACCATGTTCTGATCGTTGCGGCCGATAGCGTTGGCGATGACCACGTTGGAGCCAAGCGACATGCCAATAAAAAGGTTGAGCATAAGACTGGTAAGCGGAACATTGGAGCCGACCGCCGCCATGGCGAGGGTTCCCTGGTCGCCCGAGAAGTTACCGATGATGACCGTGGCGATGAGGTTCGACAGCTGCTCCAAGATGCTCGTGGCGGCCACGGGGAAGGCGAACAGGGGAATATTGCGCCATAGCGAGCCGGTGGTCATGTCAATGTGCTTAGATGCGGTGTCTGCCATACGCTCTCAATCTCTAATATGCTCTTTCGTGCTTATTCGCGCAGACGATGATACTCCTAATGCAGCCAGCCGGCACTTAGGGACGTTCCTTTTAATATGAGCAGGACATTGTCAAGAGGCAAAATCGGGCC
>DXLV01000062.1 GCA_019414545.1 Collinsella sp.
CCACCTACATCGACGCCCTGCCGCGCATGCGCGCCGACGACGGGCGCGTGCACACGTGCTTCAACGAGACCGTGACCACCACGGGCCGCCTCTCGTCGTCGGAGCCGAACCTGCAGAACATCCCCGTGCGCACCGAGTTCGGCCGCCAGATCCGCGAGTGCTTCGTGCCGCTGGAGAAGGGCCACAAGTTCCTGTCGGCCGACTATTCGCAGATCGAGCTGCGCCTGCTCGCTCACCTGTCGAACGACGAGCACCTCGTGGCCGCGTTCTGCTCCGGCGCCGACTTCCACGCCGCCACGGCCAGCCGCGTGTTCGGCCTGCCCGTGGAGGACGTGACGCCCGAGCAACTCGAGCAGTTTAACGCCGAGGCCAAGGAGACCTGCAAGGCCGAGCGCGAGCGCGTGCTTGCCGCCGGCGGCCTGACCGTCATCGGCACCGAGCGCCATGAGTCCCGTCGTATCGACAACCAGCTGCGCGGCCGTTCCGGTCGTCAGGGCGACCCGGGCGAGACCCAGTTCTACCTGTCGCTCGAGGACGACCTCATGCGCCTGTTCGGCGGCGACAGGATGGACCGCGTCTCCAAGATGATGGTCACGGCTGACATGGGCGACGACATGCCTATCCAGCACAAGATCATCTCCAAGGCCGTCGAGAACGCCCAGCACAAGGTCGAGAGCATCAACTTCTCCATGCGTAAGAGCGTCCTTGAGTACGATGACGTCATGAACAAACAGCGTCAGGTCATCTACGCCGAGCGTAACAAGATTCTGGATGGCAAGGACCTGACCGACCACATCACCGAGGTCATGCACGACACGGTGTACCGCTGCGTCCAGGAGTTCTGCACCAAGGACAGCCACGATGGCGAGCGCGATCTTGAGGGCCTGCGCAAGTGGGTCGTGGAGCTCACCGGGCATATCGATACGCCGAAGTTCCCCGACGAGGACTTTGAGGCCCTGGCTGCCGATGTCCTGGCCTACGTTGAGAAGTGCTACAACATGAAGGCCGAGCGCCTGGGCGAGGACCTGATGCGTGAGCTCAACACCCAGGTCATGCTGCGCGTCATCGATACCCGCTGGATGAACTACCTGCAGGAGATGGACTACCTCAAGACCGGCATCGGCCTGCGCGGCTTTGGTCAGCGCGACCCGCTGGTCGAGTACAAGACCGAGGCCTACGGCGCGTTCCAGATGCTCGTCGACACCATGTACGAGGATTACCTGCGCACCGTCCTGCGCATCGAGATCAAGGCCGCCCCGCACGCCGTGGAGCACAAGGAGGACCCCGCGCTCGAGGGTGCGCGCTTCTCCGGCCCCGCCGATGTCGATGGCGACAACGGCAACTCGGTGCTGCGCAAGCAGGCACAGGTGCAAGCCCGCACCGCCGTCCAGGGTGGTCCGGCTGCCGTTAACAACGGTGGTAAGGTGACCACCTACCGCAAGGACGAGAGCGACGATCCGTACGTCAACGTGGGCCGCAACGACCTGTGCCCCTGCGGCAGCGGCAAGAAGTTCAAGTACTGCCACGGCAGGAATCGTTAATGGCCGAGGCTTTAGAGGTAACGCCCGCCGAGCTGGACGCATTTGCGGACCGGCTCGGCGAGGTCGAGTCGTATCTTCATTTGGACGAGAAACGCACGCGCGTGACCGAGCTCGAGGCCAAAAGCGTGGCCCCCGGCTTTTGGGATGACGCCGACGCCGCTCGCGCCACCATGGAGGAGATCGCTCGCGCCAAGGAAGATATCGCTGCCGTGGATACCGCGCGCGGCGAGCTATCTGACGCCCGCGCGGCGCTGGAGCTTGCCGAGGAGATGGGCGACGACCCCGATGCCGCCGCATTGCGCGAGGAGGCTGCCGCTACGGCAGAACGCCTGGCCCGCTCTATCGACGAGCTCGAGCTTTCGAGCTGGTTTACCGGTGAGTTCGATCACGGCGACGCGATTGTGACCATCAAGCCCGGACAGGGTGGCCTGGAGGCGCAGGACTGGACCTTCATGCTCTTTAAGATGTACATGAAGTACTGCCAGCGTCGCGGCTGGAAGGTCACCATTAACGACTGCCCCGCGGCTGAGGTTATCGGCATCGACCGCGCGACCTTTACCGTCGAGGGCAAGGACGCGTTTGGCATGCTGCGCGCCGAGGCCGGCGTCCACCGTCTGGTGCGCATTAGCCCCACCGACGACAAGAAGCGCCGCCAGACTACGTTTGCCGGCGTCGAGGTCATTCCGGTGCTGCCCAATGATATCGACATCGAGATCAGTCCCGACGATATCCGCGTGGACGTGTATCACGCGAGCGGCCCGGGCGGCCAGGGCGTCAACACCACCGACTCCGCCGTACGCGTGACGCATTTTCCCAGCGGCATCGTGGTCACGTGTCAAAACGAGCGCAGTCAGATTCAAAACAAGGCCGCGTGCATGCAGATTCTCAAGGCCCGTCTGTACGAGATCGAGCTCGAGAAGCGCGCCGAGGCACTCGACGAGATTCGTGGACCCAAGACCACGATCGGTTTTGGTAACCAGATTCGCAGCTACGTGCTCTACCCGTATCAGATGGTGAAGGACCTGCGCTCGGGTGTGGAGACCAGCAACGTCGAGGCCGTTCTCGACGATGGCGATCTGGATCCGTTTGTGATCGGTTACCATCGCTGGGCAACCGGCAACGCCGATGCGGAAGGCTCGGACGCCTAGGCACATGGTTGGCTCCGGGTCGATGCAAACACTTCGCAGGGGTGGTATTTGCTCGATGAATCGGTAGAATCGAATACAGCAAGAAGTTCAAAGCGCACTCGTTTGGGTGCGCTTTTTTGAGGGAGGCAGCATGGCATATCGTCTGGACATCAAGCGCATTCTTTCGCTGAACTTCTTTCACGATCTACCCAAGATCATGCTGGGCTGCGCCCTGGCAGCCATCGCGACGGACCTGTTTTTGATCCCCAACGGCCTTGCCGCCGGCGGCGTTACGGGTCTCGCCACGATTATCCAAGCGGTCGGTGCGTCTCATGGCATCTCTCTGCCTGTTGGTATTCAAACCATTGTGATGAATGCCTTGCTGCTGCTGGTCGTTATGCGCGCAGGCGGTATGTTCTACGTGGTGCAGACCGCGACGGGCTTTGTGCTGCTGGGCTTTTTCACCGACCTGTTCGCTCCGTTTGTGGCGCCGCTGGCGCATTCCGATCTTATGCTACCCGCCATGTGGGGCGGCATTATCACGGGCATCGGCTACGGCATGGTGCTGCGCGCCGGTGCCAACACTGGCGGCTCAGACACCATCGGTCAGATTATCTCGCGCAACACATCGCTACCGGTTGGCTCGACCGTCATGGCGATCGATGTTGCCGTGTGCGCGCTGTCGGCCCCAGTCTTTTCGGTCGAAAACGCGCTGTATGCGGGCCTTTCGATGGTCATTAGCGGCTACGTGATCGATGCCGTGGTCGACGGTGGCAACAGGCGCCGTATGGTGCTCATCATCTCGGACAAGTTTCCCGATATCGCGGCCGACATCATGTATGGCCTGGGTCGCGGCTGCACCAAGTTTAAGGCGACCGGTATGTACTCGGGCGCCGAGAAACCGGTGATCATGGTCATCGTGAGCCGTCGCGAGCTCAACACGCTCAAGACGATCGTGCGCGAGCGCGACCCGCGTGCCATCGTGACCGTGGCCGACGTTACAGAGACCTTCGGCGAGGGCTTCAAGGACATTAACGCGTAGGGCCGACTGCGTTCCATCCAAAAGACGTTCACATTGATAAACCGTTTCATCAGCGGTTCTGCCTGCTCAATTGTTCAAATAATGATAAATACTCTGGTAAAGCTTCCAGTTTCCAGCATAATGAATGACGTACGTGCATCGCGGCTGGGTTGGGACGACCTTCTGTGCCGTGCGCATCTTGTCTAAAGAGGATGAAAGGAAGGCACAATGAGCGACGAAGAGCTCAAAAAGGTTGCCAACGAGGTAAGGAAGGGCATCGTCACCGGCGTGCACGCTGCCAAGTCCGGCCATCCGGGCGGTTCGCTCGGCGCTGCCGACATCATGACCTATCTGTACTTTGAGGAAATGAACGTCGACCCGGCCGACCCCCGCAAGGCCGACCGCGATCGCTTCGTGCTTTCCAAGGGCCACTGCGCGCCTGGCCTGTACGCCGTGCTCGCCGAGCGCGGGTTCTTCCCCAAGGAGGATCTCGAGACGCTGCGCCACATCGGCAGCCACCTGCAGGGTCACCCCAACATGAACGATACCCCGGGCGTCGACATGTCCACCGGTTCGCTCGGCCAGGGCATCTCCGCCGCCGTGGGCATGGCCGTTGCCGCCAAGCACTGGGGCGATGACTATCGCACCTACGCCCTGCTGGGCGACGGCGAGAGCGAGGAGGGCCAGGTCTGGGAGGCCGCCATGTTTGCCGGCAACCAGCAGCTCGATAACCTCTGCGTGATCGTCGACCACAACGGCCTGCAGATCGACGGCCCCGTCGAGGAGGTCAACGACCCCATGCCGCTCGCCGACAAGTTCCGCGCCTTCAAGTTCCATGTGGTGGAGCTCGCCGACGGCAACGATTTCGATCAGATCCGCGCCGCCTTTGCCGAGGCCCGCGCCACCAAGGGTCAGCCGACCGCCATTATCGCCGAGACCATGAAGGGCAAGGGCGTTTCCTTTATGGAGAACCAGGTGGGCTGGCACGGTAAGGCCCCCAACGATGAACAGTTTGAGCAGGCCATGGCAGAGCTCACGGCCGCCGGAGAGGAGCTCTAGGATGGCAGACGTCAAGAAAATCGCCACGCGCGTAAGCTACGGCGAGGCCCTCGTCGAGCTCGCCAACGAGCACGATGACTTTGTGGTCCTCGACGCCGACCTGGCCGCCGCCACGCAGACCGGCAAGTTCAAGGCCGCCTGCCCCGACCGCTTTTTCGATGTAGGCATTGCCGAGAGCAACCTGATGGGTGTTGCCGCCGGTATCGCAACCACCGGTCGCGTTGCCTTTGCGAGCACCTTTGCCATGTTCGCCGCCGGCCGCGCCTTTGAGCAGGTCCGCAACTCCATCGGCTACCCGCACCTTAACGTTAAGATCGGTGCCACGCACGCCGGCATCTCGGTGGGCGAGGACGGCGCCACGCACCAGTGCTGCGAGGATATCGCCCTCATGCGCGTTATCCCTGGCATGACCGTGATCGTTCCCGCCGACGACGTCGAGGCCCGCGCCGTGACGCGCGCCGCCTACGAGTGCGACGGCCCCGTGTACATGCGCTTTGCCCGTCTGGCCTCGCCGGTTATCAATGATCCCGAGACCTACAAGTTCGAGTTGGGCAAGGGCATCGTCATGCGCGAGGGTGCTGACGTCACCATCATCGCCTGCGGCCTGATGGTCGGCGAGGCTCTCGAGGCCGCTGAGCAGCTTGCTGCCGAGGGCATTGATGCCGAGGTCATCAACATGCACACCATCAAGCCCATCGATGCCGACCTGATCGTCAAGAGCGCCACCAAGACCGGCCACGTCGTGACCGTCGAGGAGCACTCCGTGATCGGTGGCCTGGGCAGCGCCGTTGCCGATGTTCTGTGCGAGCAGTGCCCGACGCCGCTCAAGAAGATTGGCGTCAACGACACCTTCGGCGAGTCCGGCCCGGGTGCCGAGCTCCTGCACAAGTACGGCCTGGACGCCGCCAACATCGTGGCGACCACCAAGGAGTTCTTGGCATAAGGCAAGACGAGGCAAAGCATCGTCTCAACAACCACATCCAAGCCAGAACAGGGGCATCCCCAAAGAGGGCGCCCCTGTTTTTGTTGAATTTAAATTAGAGTCCTGCCAAGCAAAGTTCCCATGGGGAAACGGGCCCATCTTAACAAAGTGCAATTCAGACCCTTCCAACTTTGTATGCGCAGCATCTCAAGTTGGTGCGTCGGCCCCATAGTAGCCGCAGGCCGGGCGCAGGGTTACCTCCCAAATCTTTCCGCAGCGCAGGCCGGCGTTTGTCCGCAGCTCCGCAGGAGCAGGACAAATGCCGGCCATGCGCGAGGACGATTTGGGAGGTAACCCTGCGCCCGGCCGGTGAGACCCAAACCCCGCCATGCTTCTTATGTGCAGCAAAGCTAATGCTGCTAAAATACAAAGCGCTCATGTAGTTTAAACGCACGACGATAAGGAGCACCAGTGGGTAACCACTTCCGTACCTCCGGTGCGGGCGATGATGCCCCCAAGACGCAGACAGGCGTCCAGGGCAGCCGTTTCGCCACTCCGGATTCAGAGGGCCAGCCTGTTGCTCAGGCCCCCGCTCAGCCGGCAGATCAGGCACAGCCGGCATCCGATCCCTTTGCCTACAATCCCACCAGCGATGTCGCGCTTTCCGGCACGGCGGGTTTTGAGCCCGTTCAGGCCGTGACCGCTCGCGTGGAGCAGCCTCAGGCTGGCGCCGCCACGCCGCAGCCTACCATGGCCGGCATTCCCGACCCCATGGCCCCTGCGACGCCGGTTCCTCAGCCTGCGCAGTCCGGTCTCTTTGCCGCTATTCCCGATCCCACGCAGCCTGCTGCCCCGGTGGTCGAGAGCGATCAGGCCGCCGAGGTCGCAAGCCTCGATAACGCGCTCAACAACCCCGATTTTACGTCGGTGTTTGCGCCCATCGATCCGCAAGCCAGCCGCAAGAAGATGGCCAAGCAGGCCGGTGTCGAGCCCGTCATCCTTATGGAGCATGTCACCAAGATCTATCCGGCACAGCCCAACAAGCCTGCACTCGACGACATCAACATCGAGATCTATCCGGGCGAGTTCGTCTTCCTGGTCGGTCATTCCGGCTCGGGTAAGACCACGCTGCTGTCGACGCTCAACCGCGACGTCAAGCCGACGAGCGGCCGCATCCTGGTTGCCGGTCAGGACCTCATGAAGATCAAGAATCGCAAGGTTCCGTTCCTGCGTCGTCAGATTGGCGCCGTGTTCCAGGACTTTAAGCTTCTGCCTCAAAAATCTGCCTACGAAAACGTGGCGTTTGCCCTGCAGTGCATCGGCAAGCCCAAGGGCGTTATTCGCAGCCAGGTTCCCGAGGTGCTGCGTCTGGTCGGCCTGGCTGATCAGATGGACTCGCTGCCCGATCAGCTTTCCGGTGGCGAGCAGCAGCGCGTTGCCGTTGCCCGCGCCATGGTCAACCGCCCGCCG
>DXLV01000063.1 GCA_019414545.1 Collinsella sp.
CCCGCGCCATGGTCACCCGCCCGCCGCTTTTGATCTGTGACGAGCCCACGGGCAACCTCGACCCGGCGATTTCGCTGGGCATCATGAAGCTGCTCGAGCGCATTAACCGCACCGGCACCACCGTGATCGTCGCTACGCACGACCGCGAGATGGTCGATAGCATGCACCGTCGCGTGATCGCCCTCGAGGGCGGCCACGTAATCCGCGACCAGGAGAGGGGAGGTTACGGCAACTATGGCACCAACTAACGTGGGCTACTCGCTCAAAGAGGCAATGAGCCACTTCTTCCGTAACTGGACCACCTCGCTCGGCGCCGTCATCACGATCTTCCTTTCGCTGTTTATCATCGGCCTGTTCATCATGGGTTCCGCGATGCTGAACTCCGTGATCGGCACCGTCGAGGATCAGGTTGTCATTAACGCCTTTATTAGCGATGACGCCGATCAGGCAGACGTTCAGGCTTTTGAGGCCGAGCTTAAGACGTGGAATAACGTCAAGTCCGTGACCTATAAGGACAAGGACGACGCGCTGGCCGAGTATACGAGCAAGATGTCGGGCAACGCCGACGCCACCATGAGCGCGCTCGATGGCCAGAACCCGCTGCCGGCTTCGTTTGCAATTGAGATGGACGATCCGTCCAAGGTCGAGAGCACGGCCCAGAAGCTCAAGAAGAACACCGACTTCCAGAAGATCGCGGATGACGGCGACGTCAACGCGAGCGTGCTGTACGGCCAGGAGGAAGTGAGCCGCCTGTTCCAGGTGACCAACTACATCCGCATCGCCGCCGTGGTGCTCGTTGGCCTTCTGACCTTTATCGCATTCATCTTCATCAACAACACGATTCGCCTGTCCATCACGGCGCGTCGTCGTGAGATTGCGATTATGCGTCTGGTCGGCGCCAGCAACGGCTTCATTCGCGGCCCGTTTATCACCGAGGGCGTACTGCAGGCCATTTTGGGCTCGCTGCTTTCCATCGGCGTTCTGGAGCTGCTGCGCAATCTGATGATTCCGCGTTTGCAGGAGAGCATCGGCTGGATGTCGTTTGCCCTGCCGATGCAGTACTACCTGGTGACCTATGCTGCGCTGATTCTGGTCGGCGTGATTATCGGTCTCTTTGGTTCTGCCATCGCCATGCGCCGCTACCTGCGCGTGTAGGCATGCCTGGAATTCATCCCTTCCAACGGGTCGTCTCTTGCGGGGCGGCCCGTTTTTTGATCCCTAGGGGACGGCAGGAAAACGGATCATTTGGGTAGACTCTTTGGAGTTCGCAATCGATAGTTAGGAGGCGCCATGGGGCGCAATAACAAGCATAAGCGTGGAGCTCGCAATAAACGCGGGCCGGTGCGCAGCGAACGCCGTCCGAGCCTGACCGGACGCGTGCAGCTCCATGAGCATAGCGCCTACGTTGTAACCGAAAACGGCGACTACAAGGTCATGGGCCGCGGTAAGCGCGAGATCATGGATGGCGATACCGTTGCCGTGAGCATTAAGAACAGCCCGCATGGCGAGCGGCGTGCCGTGATCGAGGGCGTGGTCGAGCGCGCAGCTATAAGCGTGGTGGGCACGTACCAGACCGCTGGTCCGCTCGGTGTGATCGAGCCGCTCGATTCGCGCCTGAAGGCCGACTTCTTCATTCTGCCCGAGGATACCTCGGCGGATCGTCTGGGCGTCCACCCGGGTGATGCCGTTGTCGCGCGCATTTTGACCTACCCGACGCGCCTGGAATCGGGCACCGTGACGATCGAACGCCGCATTGGCGGAGATGACGCGCCCGATTTGGGCGTTCAATACGTGATGGCGCGTTACGGCTATACCGATAGCTATCCCGAGGCCGCGCTGGACGAGGCCGAGGGGCTTTCGCTCGATGTGTCCGCGGCGCTTAAGGACCCGCTCCGCCGCGATCTGCGCGACCGCTTTGTCATCACGATCGACCCGGTCGACGCGCGCGACTTTGACGATGCCATTTCGCTTGAGCGCACGCCCGAGGGTGGCTACAAGCTGGGTGTGCATATCGCTGACGTTTCTCACTATGTGGCTTGGGACGGGCATATCGATCTTGAGGCTCGCCATCGTACGACATCGGTGTATCTGGCCGATCGCGTGCTTCCCATGCTGCCCGAACGCCTGTCCTGTGACCTGTGTTCGCTTCGCCCTGACGAGGACCGTCTTGCGTTTACCGTTGACATTGAACTCGATGCGCAGGGTCGCGTGCGGCATTACGATCCGTACCCCAGCGTGATTCGCTCGCGTGTGCGTATGGACTATGACGGCGCCGAGGCGCTGCTGGTGCGTGCCGGCGCGGTGGAGTATGGGGTGCTGGAGGGTGCGGCCGAGGATGTTGCGGCTGCTGAGGCCTCGCGCGAGGAGGCGCTTGAGCGCGGTCTTGCGTGCGAGAAGGCCGCCCGCGGCTGCAACGTCGACCTCGGCAATTTCCTTGTCGCCGCCAACGAACTCGCCGAACTTCGCCGTCGTATTCGTCGCGTCCGCGGCTCAGTCGATTTTGACACGGCCGAGATTCGCGCTCTATTGGATGAGGACGGAGTACCCGTGCAGATTGTGGCGCGCGAGCGTTCGTGTGCCACGTCGCTTATCGAGGAAGCCATGCTGCTCGCCAACGAGTGCGTTGCAGAGTGGCTGGCAGACCGTGATATTGAGGCCTGCTATCGCGTGCATGAGGATCCGAGCCCCGATAGCCTGCACGGTGCCGCCGTTGCGCTGGCGCAGCTGGGCATCATCGACGATCGCCGTGCTGCCGGTATTGCCCTGGGGAGTCCCGATGAGCTGCAGGCTGCAGTTGATGCTGCCGCCGGTACGGCCAACGCACCGCTCGTCAACACGCTGCTTCTGCGCAGCATGCAGCGCGCGCTGTACAAGCCGCGCAACGAGGGCCACTTTGCGCTCGCCGCGCCGTGCTACTGCCACTTTACGAGTCCCATCCGTCGCTACCCCGATCTGGTGGTGCACCGCGTGCTCAAACTGCAGTTGGCCTATGAGCAGCTCGGCGGCAAGGACGCCTTGGTCCGTACGCCGCGGCTGATCGGCAAGGGGCGCGAGTCGCTGCCGCGCATTCTGCCGCAGATTTGCCGTGCGTGCAGCGATGCGGAGCGTGCGGCCGATGCCGCCAGCCATGCGACGCAAAAGATCAAGATTGCCCAGTACTATGAGGATCGCCTGGGCGAGCGCTATGCCGGAACGGTCTCATGGGTCAGCAGCATGGGCCTCTTTGTGCGCTTGGACCTGACGCAGGTCGAAGGCTTGGTTTCGATCAAGAGTCTGGGCAACGAGTGGTTCGAGTTCGACGACGATGCGCTTACGCTGACGGGCGCCGACACGGGGACTCGCTATGAACTGGGCCAGCGCGTGATTATCGAGGTCTCGCGCGTCAATACCACGCGTGGGCACTTGGACTTTAAGCTTATCCATTAGCCAAATCTCGACTCATGGCGGGAGAGCGGAGGGCGGTCTTTCGGGGCCGCCCTCCGCATTTGGATCATGGCTACCTTGCCGTCTGCTCGGCCGCCCGCTTACCTGCTATTCGAGAGGTAAAACCTACCAAAATAAACCTGTCCCTTTTTGGCAGGTTTACAAGAAAGCGGGGATGAGATGGCGACGGTGTATGGTTATGCGCGGGTGAGTTCGCGCGATCAGAATCTTAATCGGCAGCTGGATGCGCTGGGCGCCTATGGCGTGGGCTCGGCGAATATTTATGCCGACCATGCGAGCGGCAAGGACTTCGATCGACCGCGCTATCGCGAGCTGCTGCACGTCCTGGGAGACGGGGACGTGCTGGTGGTGCTTTCTATCGACCGACTTGGTCGTAATTACTCCGAGATTCTTGAGGAATGGCGTCGCATTACCAAGGAGCTCGGGGTTGCCATTGTGGTGTTGGACATGCCATTGCTTGACACGCGCGCCAGGGCAAGCGGCACGCCGGATGTGACTAATACCCTGATTGCCGATATTGTGTTGCAACTGCTGAGCTACGTGGCGCAGGTGGAGCGCGAGAATATCCATCGGCGCCAAGCGGAGGGAATTGCGGCGGCGCGGGCGCGAGGGGTCCGTTTCGGTCGACCTCGCAAGCCGTGCCCTCCTCAGTTTGATCTGGTACGCGATAGCTATGAGGCGGGCGATATTACCCGCAGCCAGGCAGCAAAGTGCCTGGGCGTGTGCGTGGGGACGTTTGATCGCTGGATGCGCGAGGCGGGGTAGGGGTTTGCGTCGCTTTGTCGCTTCCTGTTGCGATTCAAATTTTGATACGATGGCGATGTCATTTGGGGCTACACTCGCTGATATTCAAAAAAGGAGGTAGGCCCTTGGCGCGCGTAAAACAAATAATCGGATGGACCGCGATCGTTCTGTTCGCTGCAACGCTGGCGGGCATCTGGGTGCTGACGGAGCAAAATGCGGTGGAGACGTCGTTGCTGAGCGAGTCCACCGCGCGTGTGGTGGAGGGTCAGGCTACGAGCGTACAGGCTGCCGATGTCGCGGGTGAAGCTCAGACCGAGAACGGGATGACCGGGGGCACCGATTCGGCTGCTTCGAATGTCCGGTCTGGCCGACTTGCTTCCATTCGCATGTGGGTGGGCACGAACGTCCGTCGCGTTGCCCATACCGTAGAGTTTTTCTTCGTCGGATTGTTCGCCTCGGTGGTCGTGGTTTGCTTTTCCAGGCGTCCGTGGAGCGTATGCTCCCGTTGCGTGCCCGTGTTGCTCTTTTGCGCCGTCTGCTCCGTTGGCGATCAGGTACATAAGATCTTTGTTCCCGGCAGGCATTTCGACGTTATCGATTTAGGATTCGATGCTGCGGGCTATGTCACCGCCATGCTGTTGGTATTGCTGGCAGCGGCGTTGGTGCGCTATGCGACTCGGCCGATCGGCGCCCATGCGAGGCGCTAGCCTTAAGACGAGACATCGCGACTGCCTATGCTTCGACATTGGCTACAATAACGGCTGCAATCGCGAGTGGTCGTCGATGTGCAGTTTTCCGGACACCTGTTTTCTCTAAGAAAGGAAATCCCATGGCGGTACTGTTTGTTGAATATCCCAAGTGCTCGACCTGTAAGAAGGCCAAGGCATGGCTGGACGAACACGGGGTAGAGTATATCGACCGCGATATCGTTTTGGACAATCCCACGGCTGATGAGCTTGCGACCTGGATTGCTCGTTCGGGACTGCCGGTGCGGCGCTTCTTTAATTCGTCGGGCATGAAATATCGAGAGCTGGGCCTGAAGGCGCGTCTAGATGCGGGCATGACGGATCGGGAGTGCTACGAGCTGCTGGCGACCGACGGCATGCTGGTCAAGCGTCCGCTGTTGGTGGGCGACGACTTTGCGATTCCCGGCTTTAGGGAATCGGCTTGGGTCGAGGCGTTGCTGTAGCGGCTGCGGAAAGTGCGACCCGTTTTGAGTGCTCAGGGTGGGACGTGTTTTCCATCGGCGGGCTCGCTCGGCTCAATCATCGAGCTGTGCCCATTCGTGCGGATCGTAGACCTTTACGTGCTTGTTGGGCTTGCCGCTCCAGTACTCCTCGTCCATAAAGGGCAGATATGCCTGAACGCCGGGGCAGATAAAGGGAATCCGCTGCTGTTGCAGTCGCTCGCGCTGTCGCTGCTCCAGGTGCGCCTCGGATATGACAGTCGGCATACCGGACAGCTC
Source organism: Collinsella sp. (assembly GCA_019414545.1). Taxonomy (GTDB): domain Bacteria; phylum Actinomycetota; class Coriobacteriia; order Coriobacteriales; family Coriobacteriaceae; genus Collinsella. The sequence continues at coordinate 5,654 of DXLV01000063.1, forward strand.
GACGAGGCTTGCCTGGATTCGCTTAAGGTCGGGGAGTCCCGCGTGCCATGACATCCGCATGATCAAAAAGGATGCACGGCGGTAGTTTGCCTGCATCACCGTGATGGCGGGGCGCAGAGTGGGATGGATTTTGTCCCGTTCGGGCCAAAGGTCAGCAGTGATCTCGAGGCCCAGGGTCTCCCATAGGTAATCAAGCTCTTCGTCCATGGCGCCTCGATATCTACGTGATCATTGATACTTCGATTGTGTTGCCTGGTGCTATCGTTTTCGCGGTAGAATCTGCCAACGGTTGACGGCTACCGCTCGCTGCGTTTTTCCCTTCGTGTACGGCGGTCGGCTTCACAGGTCCTTCACGGGTTGGACTAAATTAGGCCAATTTGACTGAATTTTAAAAAAGTCAAAATTGGGGCTTGCGTCACGGCGGTACTTCCCGTATATTTCTTTCTTGCGCAAAGGCACAGCCGAGCGCAGCGATGCAGTCATTGGGATGTCGTCTAATGGCAGGACAGCGGATTCTGGTTCCGTCAATGGGGGTTCGACTCCCTCCATCCCAGCCATTGCATTTGCTACATATGGCCCGTTCGTCTAGCGGTTTAGGACGCCGCCCTCTCAAGGCGGAGATCACCAGTTCGAATCTGGTACGGGCTACCAAAATTGAACGCCCGGGCCTCGTAAGAGACCCGGGTTTTGTGTATTGACCGATTTTTAAGGCGCGCGTTGAGTCTGCCGCCCGGACCGAGGAGTTGTCATGGACCTGCCTATCAGCTTGGAAGACATCACGTATGCCGAGAACTATCTGGCGCAGGGAGACCTGGCTACAGCGACGCCGCTGCTGGAGCGTCTGGTGGAGCTCGCCGAGGAGTATATCGACGCTGAGTGCAAGACGGAGGAGAAGCGCCAGTACTTTAGCTTCGACAGCAAGTTTGAGCGCCTGGCCTATCGCCGCGTGGAGAAGGATCCGCGCGAGCTGGTGCAGATCGAGGTTCCCTTTGACCGCCTGTACTCCGACATGGCGTTTGCCTACATTCGTCAGCAGGACTATGTGAGCGCGCGCAACGCCTTGATGCAGGCCGTGCGTTGGGATCCCATGAACTGCAACTATCGCTTGGACTTGGCCGAGCTGTTCCGCGCGCTCGAGGACAAGCAGGAGTGGGCATCGCTCTCGTTCTCGGTGCTGGAGCGCGCGAGCGACGGTAAGTGCGCCGCACGCGCCTACACCAATTTGGGTCAGTACTTCTTGGAGCCCGAGACCGAGAACATTTCGGCTGCCGTGGGCTGCGCGCGTCTGGCGCTGCGCCTGGCGCCCAATGATGCGCATACGACGCGCCTGCTCAACAAGATCCATACCACCTATCCGGATGCCGCGGACGAGAGTGACGACCATGTGATGGGTGAGCTCGCCCTGCAGGGCG
>DXLV01000064.1 GCA_019414545.1 Collinsella sp.
CCGCCACTACATCATGCGCTCCAGCTGGGTCATCGGCGAGGGCCACAACTTCGTCAAGACCATGAAGGCGCTCTCCGACCGCGTGGCCGACCCCGAGGACAAGCTCAAACAGGTCACCGTGGTCGACGACCAGCTGGGCCGCCTGACCTTCACGCGCGACATGGCCGAGGCCATCTTCCACGTGCTGGGGACGCACGCCCCCTACGGCACCTACGACTGCACCGGCTCCGGCACCGTCAAGTCCTGGGCCGATATCGCCCGCGCCGTCTTCGAGGCCGCCAACGGCAACGGGGACAGGGTCGTGCCGGTATCGACCGCCGACTACTACGCGAGCGCCGAGGGCCCCGTCGCCCCGCGCCCGGTCCACTCCGCGCTCGACCTGTCCAAGCTCGAGGCTGCCGGCTTCCACATGCCCGACTGGGAGGAAGAGCTGGGGGAGTACATCAAGACGCTCTAGCCGCTATTAACTTTTCGAGAGTAAAAGCCGCCGTTCTTTAACGGCGGCTTTTCTTGTTGGTGGCTATCTGCGCAGTGGTGCCAATAGTATTTTGCGGAAGATCTACCTCTCGCTTGGCATGGAAGTAGGGTGGCCGGGCTGGTCGTCGTAGGCGTATTTGCTGTACACGTTGACCTCCCACTGCTTTTTTTCGACCTTTGCTACAGAATCTAGGATGAAGCCGGTCGCAAGGCTCAGGCCGCACAGGAACATAAACGAGGCGGCGAGCACAGCGGTGGGGAAGCGCGGGACGAGGCCGGTCTGGAAATATTCGACAACGATGGGCATGCCCAGGGCGAGGCCGAATACCGCGAACAGAAGCGCAACGAGGCTGAAGAACTTCAGCGGGCGGTAGTCCTTGAACAGCGTGCCGATCATCGCAACGACTTTAATGCCGTCGCTCACGGTGTTGAGTTTGGACTCGGAACCCTCGGGACGGTCGCGGTACTCGATGGGCACATCTTTGATGCGCCAGCGGTGGTCGACGGCGTGGATCGAGAGCTCGGTTTCGATCTGAAAGCCCTCGGAAAGCACTGGGAAGGTTTTAACGAACGGGCGGCTCATGGCGCGGTAGCCTGTCATGACGTCATCGAAGCTGTAGCCATAGATCCACTTGATCATGGCGCGGACCAGATTATTGCCAAAGCCGTGGAAGGCACGCTTGTTCTCCTCGGCGTAGGTGCCGTTGGAAAGGCGATCGCCTACGGTCATGTCGGCCGTGCCGTTAAGGATGGGCTCGCAGAGGGCCTTGGCCGCCTCGGCGGGGTAGGTGTCGTCTCCGTCGACCATCAGGTAGCAATCGGCGTCGATATCGCGAAACATCTGGCGGCACACGTTGCCCTTTCCCTGACGGGGCTCAAAGCGGACTGTGGCGCCGTGCTCGGTGGCAATGCGTGAGGTATCGTCCGACGAGTTGTTGTCATAGACATAGACCGTCGCCTGCGGAAGCTCGCGGTGAAAGTCGTCGATGACTTTGCCGATCGTGAGCGCTTCGTTGTAGCAAGGGATGATGACGGCGATGGATTCAGAATTCACTTAATGCTCCTTATACATTCAATCCTAGAAAGTATAGCCGTTTGGGCCTGGCATCCTAAGATGTGGGTTAGTTCTCCAGTTTTGTTGCGCGAATCGTTTGCATGGCCGTCGGGTCTATACTGTTCGTTTGTCAACGATTACGAGTAAAGGAGTTGCATCCGTGTCGGATCAGACAAAGCAACAAGAAACTCGCAGTCTGCCTGCGACGTTTGCTAAGAACGAATTTGAGAAGGACGCGTTTATCCTTCGTCAGCTGGTTACCAAGGATTTTAAGATCAAGTATCGCCGTAGCGTTCTGGGCGTCGCATGGTCGGTGCTCAACCCGCTGCTGATGATGATCGTCATGGCCATCGTGTTCTCGACGATTTTTGGCCAGGGCCGCAACGGCTCAATGACGCCCGAGATGTACCCGCTGTACTTGATCGTGGGTAACATCACCTTTGCCGTCATGTCTGAGTCTACTAACCAGGCCCTGACGTCGATCGTGGGCGCTGCCCCTCTGCTCAAGAAGGTTAAGGTGCACCGCTGGGTTTTCCCGGTGCAGAAGGTGCTCTTCTCGCTGGTCAACTTTGCCTTCTCGCTGGTCGCCGTCGCCATCGTCATGCTGTGGTTCCGCGTTATGCCTTCTTGGCACCTGATTCTGTTGCCGGTTTGCCTGCTGCTGCTTATGTGCTTCTGCATGGGCCTGGGCATGATGCTCTCTGCCCTTACGGTCTTCTTCCGCGACGTTATGCATCTGTGGAGCGTCGTCATTACGGCGTGGACTTACATTACGCCCATCTTCTGGACGACTGACTATATTGCGCAAATGCCGCATCTCGTGCGTATCTTGATGTATGCGAACCCCATGTTCAACTACCTGCAGTTTATGCGCGATATCTTCCTGTTCCAGACTACGCCCTCGCTTATGACGTTTGGTATGTGCGTCGCTTGGGCGGTTCTTGCGCTTATTATTGGCTATACCGTGTTCCATAAGTCCGAGCGCAAATTTATCCTCTACATCTAAGGAGTGCTGTGATGACTGAATCTGTTGTTGATTACAGCGAGCAGCCTCTGGCTGTCGAGGTCGACGACGTCACCATGATCTTTAACATGGCGTCCGAGTCGCTGACCAACCTCAAGGAGTACTTCATCAAGCTTGCCAAGCACGAGCTGTTCTTTGAGGAGTTTAGGGCGCTTAAGCACATCTCGTTCGATATTCATCGCGGCGAGGTCGTGGGTCTGGTCGGCACCAATGGCTCCGGCAAGTCTACGATGCTCAAGATTATCGCTGGCGTTCTTGAGCCTAGCGAGGGCAGCGTTAAGGTGCACGGTAACATCGCGCCGCTGATTGAGCTTGGCGCCGGCTTTGACCCCGAGCTGACCGCCCGCGAGAACATCTTTCTGAACGGCGCCCTGCTCGGCTATACCAAGGAGTTCATCGACGCCAACTTTGACGGCATTATCGAGTTCGCTGAGCTGCAGAACTTTGTCGATATGCCGCTTAAGAACTTCTCTTCGGGCATGGTGGCGCGTATCGCCTTTGCAATCGCGACGATTACCGAGCCCGATATTCTGATCGTTGACGAGACGCTGTCCGTCGGTGATGTGTTCTTCCAGCAAAAGTGTGAGGCCCGCATCCAGCACTTTATCCAGAGCGGCGACGTGACGGTTCTGTTCGTTTCGCACTCTATGGAGCAGGTTGAGCGCATCTGCCAGCGTGCCGTTTGGATTGAGAAGGGTGACCTTCGCATGGACGGCCCGGTCGATGAGGTCTGCAAGGCGTACCGCGAGCAGTTCAACTAGGTTATAATTACTTGCGCCTGACAGGCTTGTGCTTGCTTGGGCGTGCGGTTATTTGCTCCATTAGCTCAGTTGGATAGAGCAGGGGACTTCTAATCCCAAGGTCGACGGTTCGAATCCGCCATGGAGCACCATCGTTTATTAAGCCCAGACCGCTTGGTGGTCTGGGCTTTTTTCATCTTGTGTGTTGCTGGAGCCGAGCGCGAGCAAGCCGCTGCTGTTTGTTGGGGTTGGCATTTTACTTTTCGAGATGCTCTTTCAGCAGCTCCAACGCGTGGGCGTAGCCCTTCAGGCCCTCTCCGGTGATGGTGGCGAAGCAGGCCAGGCGGGCGTAGCTTACCTGGCGGAAGTCCTCGCGTGTCTCTACGGCGCTGATGTGTACCTCGACGGCAGGGATGGCGACGGCCTTGAGGGCGTCGAGGATCGCCACGCTCGTATGCGTGTATGCCGCCGGGTTGATGACGATGCCGTCGACCTTGCCGTAGGCCTCCTGGATCTTGTCGACGATGCTGCCTTCGTGGTTGGACTGGAAGACCTCGACCTCGTCGAAGCCCTGTGCGGCGCCTGCCTCCTGGCAGATTTGGACCAGGCGGTCGTAGTTGTCGCTGCCGTAGATGCCCGGCTCGCGAATGCCGAGCATGTTGAGGTTGGGGCCATTGATGACGAGTGCTTTCATGGTTGCTTCCTTTGCGGTTGGAAAACCACCACAAAGGTGCCTGTCCCCTTTGCGGTGGTTTTGATTAGAGAGCGGATGGGAGGGTGTCGAGGAGGGCTTGGGCGGTGTTGGCGGCGCAGTCGCGTGAGTCGATGATGTAGTCGGCCCAGGCGCGGTAGCGCGGCATGCGCTGCTCGGCCAGCTTGTCGATACCGTCGCGGGCGGTGATGGGGCGTCCCTTGTGGGCTAGTTCGTCGAGCTTACGGTTGAGCATCACGATCTGGCTGTTCTGGTGCAGTAGCGGGTAGTTCTCGTCGCGCGTGACCACGCCGCCGCCCGTGGAAAGCACCAGGCCGCTGCGCTTGGAGATGCCGGCCAGCGCCCCCGTCTCCTGCTCGCGGAAGGCCGCCTCGCCGCGCTCGACGATATAGTCGGCACAGGGCATCCCCAGGCGCTCCTCGAGGGCGCGGTCCAGGTCGATGTGCTCGCGACCCGTGAGCAGGGCGATCTGCTCACCCACACGGGTCTTGCCCGAGCCTGGCATGCCGATCAGCGCGATGTTCTGTTCACGGCGTGACAAGCGCTCCGTTACGTCCAGGATGCGCTCGCGCGGGGTGACCTGGCCGGTATAGCGCTCGACGGCCTGTGCCGCTTGGGCCACGAGCATGAGCAGGCCGCCGATGCAGGGAATGCCGCGGCGCTCGGCCTCGAGCATGAGTCCCGTGCGAGCGGGGTTGTAGACAATGTCGATGACGCCCTCGAGCGCATCGAGCCCCTCGAGCGTGCAGGGGGCATCGGGACAGTGGGGGAACATGCCGGCGGGCGTGCAGTTGACGAGCAGTGCGGCGTCGGACTGCTGCGCGATGTTGTCGTAGTTGACTTCGCTCGTGCGGCCGACCGGCACGACGATGGCGCCCAGGTCGCCGAGCACCATGCTGGCAGTGGTGCCGGCGCCACCGGTGGCACCGAGCACGAGGGCCTTCTTGCCGGCAACCTCTACGCCCAACTCCTCGACCAGACACTGAAAACCAAAGTAGTCGGTGTTGTCGCCGCGCAAACAACCGTCAGGCAGGCGTGTGATGGTGTTGACGTTGCCCATGCGCTCGGCGAGCGGACTCAGCTCGTCCAAGTATTCCATGACGGCGCGCTTGTAGGGGATGGTCACGTTGGTGCCCTCCCATTCGTCGCCCATCATAAAGGCCTGAAGGTCTTCGGGCTCGCGCTCAAATCGCACGTACTCGAGCCCTGCGAGCTCCTTGTAGATGGTCGGGGTGTAGCTGTGGCCCAGCACGCGGCCCAGCACGCCGTAGGGGCGGGTTGCGGCGGCATCGGCCATCTAGAGCACCTCCGTGTAGCTGCCAAAGTAGGTAAAGCTCTCGCACACGTCGTCGATGGAATCGAGCAGGTCGTCGAGGGCCCTGCTGCCAAAGGGGCAGTCCAGGTCAAAGTAGAACATAAATTCAAAGTCGCGGCCGGGGATGGGGCGACTCTCGAGCTTGATGAGGTTGATGTTGAGGGCGTAGAAGCGCTCGAGCACGCGGTAGAGTGCGCCCGGCTCGTTGGCCGTGGTGATCATGAGCGAGGTGCGGTTGGCACCGGGATAGACGCGCGGCTCGCGGCTGATGACGACAAAGCGCGTGTAGTTGTTGTCCGAGTCCTGGATGTTGGGCTCCAGTATCTCCAGGCCATACAGCGCGGCGCAGCTGCGCGAGGCGATGGCGGCGACGTCGGCGCGCTCGGAGTTGGCAACCATCTCGGCCGACATGGCCGTGTTGGGGTACTTGGTGGCGTGCAGGTTTCGGTTCTCGATATAGCCGGCGCACTGGGCAATGGCTTGGCCGTGGCTGTAAACCTCGCGCACGTCTGAGAGCTTGGTGCCGGGCTTGACGAGCAGATTGTGGTCGATCTTGAGGCGCAGCGAGCGCACGATATGGAAGTCGAACTGCGCGAGCAGGTCGTAGACGGCGTTGACGGAACCTGCGGTGGAGTTTTCGATGGGCAGTACGCCAAACTCGCAGAAGCCGTCGCGCACGGCGCGCATAACGCCCTCGAAGGTCTCGAAGAACGCGATATCGGGCACGTCGAAGAGCTTGCACGCGGCGATCTGGCTGTAGGCGCCTTCGACGCCCTGGCAGGCGACGGTGGCCGTCTGGGGGAAAGGCGTGTCAAAGGCCACGGCCGTAGCGTGGGCCTGTTGCGAGACGGTGATGCCCTTGAGTTCGTTGATGTAGCGCTGCTGCTCGGCCTTGCTCATGCTCATGAGGAGGCGGAATAGCGTGATGGTCTGCGCCTCGTAGCGCTCGGGTGCGCGGCTGGCGAGGTTGTTGAGCTTGGAGCGCTCACGGGCGGGGTCGAAGACGGCCTTGCCCATCTCGATTTTTGACTTGGCGACCTCGGTGGCAATGTCCATGCGCTCGACAAAGCTGTTGAGGAGCGTGGTGTCGATGCCATCGATGGCCTGGCGGATGTCAGCAAGGTCCATGGAGACCCCTTTCACGTGTCGGGGGATGTTGAGGGGTGGGTAGTTAGCGCTGGGCGGCGTCTTCGAGGAGGGCGTCCCAGATGGCGAGGGCGGCGGCTGCTTCGGCTACGGGGACGGCTCGGGGGACGATGCAGGGATCGTGGCGGCCGTGGACCGAGAGCTCGGCATTTTCCATAGCGTCCATGTCCACCGTCTGCTGCTCGCGGCCAATCGAGGGCGTTGGCTTTACGGCCATGCGCCACATGACGGGCGCGCCGGTCGAAATGCCGCCCAGGATGCCGCCGGCGTTGTTGGACTCGACCTCGATCTTGCCGGTCTCGGCATCTATGCGATACGGATCGTTATTCTCGCTGCCGCGCATGGCGGCGACGGCAAAGCCCATGCCAAACTCCACGCCCTTTACGGCGGGAATGCCAAACGCGATTTGCGCGATGCGGTTCTCGATACCGTCGAACATGGGGTCGCCGATGCCCGCAGGCAGCCCGTAGATGCCGCACTCCACGATACCGCCGATGCTGTCGAGTTCGTCGCGTGCGACTAGGATCTCCTCGCGCA
>DXLV01000065.1:0-3083 GCA_019414545.1 Collinsella sp.
CCGCGATCGAGCGCGGCGACGGCATCGCCCACCAAGTTGAGCGCCACACGCTGACCGGGCAATGCCCGCGGCGTATCGCCATGCACCTGAATCCCGCGCACGCGACAGACCGTACGCGACGGCAGCGCGACGAGCTCATCGCCCACCGCAACCGGCGCATCGTGCAACGTTCCCGTCACCACGGTACCGGCGCCCTTGATCGTAAAGCAGCGGTCGATGGGCAGACGAGGTGCGGCATCGGTGAGCTCGGCACGGCAGGCACCCCAGCAAGCGGCAACCTGCTCGTCGAGCGCAGCCAGCAGGTCATCGATTCCCGCACCGGTCTTGGACGACACGGGCACGATCGGCACGCCCGCAAACACGGTGTCCGACAAAAAATCATCGACATCGAGCTCGGCAAGCTCAATCATTTCGTTATCGGCCAGGTCGCACATCGTCAGCGCGACCACCATATGCGTAACGCCCAGCAGCTCCAGCACACGCACGTGCTCGCGGGTCTGCGGCATCACGCCCTCGACGGCCGAAACCACCAGCACGGCCACGTCGATACCCGTGGCGCCCTGCACCATGGCACGCAAGTAATGCGCATGGCCCGGCACGTCGACCAGGCCAACGATCTTGCCACTCGGCAGCGCCAGCTCACCAAAGCCAAGCTCAACGGTCATGCCGCGACGACGTTCAACTTCCAGGCGGTCGGGGTTTTTACCCGTCAGCGCCTCGACGAGCGCCGACTTACCGTGGTCAACATGTCCCGCCGTACCTACGATAACGGGACACTCCACCAGTGCTTGAACCTCACTCATCGAGCAATCGCCTTCTCAACGCACGCGACGAGCGTCGATGCCGCCGTCTCGATATCGCGGTCGCCCACGAGCGTGCGTACATCAAACAGAATGCGGTCGTGCGAGGCGCGCGTGACGACCGGCGTATCGAAGTCTTGAACGAGCGAGCGTTTGAGCGCGTCGACGGACAGGCGCTCGTCAACAAGACGCACGGCAACGCACATCGTGGGCAACTCCACGGTAGGCAGCGAGCCGCCACCGGGGGCCGACGATTCCTCAACGATTTCCACCTGCACGGCACACGGGCAGCCAGCCTTATCGAGCCCGGCGACCATACGATCGCGCAGCTTGCGGGCACGTCGTTCCAAATGGGCCTGCGGCAGCGTGAGCATGCTGAGCACCGGAATATCGCGATGGGCCACGTCGGCGCCGTCCATGTAGATGCGAAGTGTGGCCTCGAGCGCCGTGAGCGCCAACTTGCCCGGACGCAGAGCGCGCATGAGCGGATGTGCGCCGCAGGCCTGGACCAGATCGCGACGGCCCATGATAATGCCCGCCTGTGCGGCACCGAGCAGCTTATCGCCCGAGCACGACACCACATCGAGCCCCGCCGAAACCGAAGCCGGCGTGGGTTCCTCGCCGCCGCACACCAAGATGTCATCGGGCAGCAGCGCGCCCGAACCCTGGTCCTCGTAGAACAGCAGGCCATGCTTGTGAGCAAGCGCCGCAAGCTCCCGAGAACCCACCTCCTCGTGGAAACCCTCGATGCGATAGTTAGAAGGATGGACCTTAAGGATCATCGCCGTATCGGGCGTGATGGCACGCTCGTAGTCGACCAGATGCGTGCGGTTGGTGGCCCCGACCTCGACGAGCTTGGCACCCGAGGCCTCCATGACGTCGGGGATACGGAAGCTGCCGCCGATCTCAACAAGCTCGCCACGGCTGACTATGACCTCTTTGCCCGCGGCATGGGTTGCCAGCACCAGCAGCACCGCAGCGGCGTTGTTGTTGACCACGAGCGCGTCCTCGGCACCGGTGAGCGAGCGGATCAGTTGCGCGGCGTGCTCCTTGCGCGACCCGCGCGAACAGGTATCGACGCTGTACTCGAGCGTGCTATACCCGCGCGCAACCTCGGCCACGGCCTTTGCCGCCGACTCCGCAAGCGGGGCACGGCCCAGATTGGTATGAATGACCACACCCGTGGCGTTGACGGCGGGGCGCAGGCTCGGCAGTGCGGAGCGATGCGCACGCCACTCGATGGCCGAGGCCAGGTCGCGCTTAGAGCGCGGGGCGGCACCGGCGCGAATGGCGGCGCGCTCCTCGTCGAGCTCGGCCGTCACGGCAGCATGGACCACCGCGTCGCAGGTCTCCCCCGCCGCCTTCACCACCGGCCACTCGGCAAGCAGCTCGTTGACGGAAGGAATGGCGCGCAGGCGGGCGCGCACCTCATCGGAAATGTTCTGGCTATCGCTCATGTGCGGCCTTTCAAAAGAAACGTGGATCAGTCGAATACATCAGCTGAGTCAATTACTCGTCATTATCCCCGCGCGCGACGATCTTTTCCACGCGAACGGCGTTTTCCTGAGTGAGCGCGGCACCCGTCAACGGGTCCCAACGCAACGGCGTATGGTCGAGCGGGCCCACGCCCAAGGCTTGAGCGCCACCGGCATCGGCGCCAAGCGAACGCCCGCCGGGGGCGGCCGACGTAAAGATGCACGCCGGATGCAGATAAGGCGTCGTCTCCACGCGCACGCGGTCGCGGCCCATATCACTCACGAGTTCGACGATCTCGCCGTCGGCGATGCCCATGTGCGCGGCAGCATCGGCATTCATCTGCACGGCATCCAGGTCCGACCCAGCCTCGGCGGCACCTTGGGCTGCAAGCCTTCGCGAGGTATGCGACTCAAAGGGACGGTTGCCGCTAATGAGGCGAAACATCCCCAGGCCCGGCTCCACCATGGGGGCGATCCAGTTGGGTACACGACCCAGGCCGGCTCGTTCCCATACGTCGCTTGCCAGCGCAATTTTGCTGCCATCCAAGGGAATCGCCGGCTCGCCCGTACGCGACGGCAACGCAACACCCGTATCGGCCCAGCCGCGCTCCTTGAGCTCGTCCAGATCGATCCCAAAAGGCGCCACCTGGGCAGCCGCCAGGTCGTCAGACGTAAACCGGAAGTACTCGCCAGCCCCACACGCCTGCGCCAGACCGGCAAAAATCTCCCGACCGGGACGTGTGTCGTCATGCTGCACAGGCAGCACGGCGTTGCGGTAGAACACCCGCGAATCGTTGGCACCCACGAC
>DXLV01000065.1:3093-6497 GCA_019414545.1 Collinsella sp.
GCGCGCGCTGTCTCGGACCAGCGGATATCAATCGTCACGAGCAAGTCGAGCTGCTGCAAAATACCCAACCACGCTCCGGCGTTGCCATAGCCTGCCCCGGGATTGCTAGCATAGACGATGAGCCCACGCAAATCGCCGGCCAGTATCGACTGACCGATGGTCGTGCACAGGCCGCGCACCGGATCGACTAGTGGATAGCGCTCGGACCCCAGCTTGGGCCCGCGAGGCACCGGCGGCGTCGCAAAGCGCGCGGGATCGAGGTCGCCCAACACAAGCGGCGTGGGCGGATTGAGCGCGCCGCCTACATGCCCGATGCAGCCCAGCAGCACATCGACCAAGCAGATAGCGCGCGCGGTCTGGGTGCTATTGGCATACGCGATACCGATGCCACCATGAAAGCCCGCATCCACCACAGCAGCAGGCGCGGCGGCAGCGAGATCGCGCGCCGTGGCGACAATCTCTGCGGCCGGCACGTCGCACATCGACTCGGCCCACTCGGGCGTCCAAGCACGGGCCGTCTGCGCCAGCTCGTCAAAGCCTGTGGTATAGCGGGCAACAAACTCGTGATCGTACAGGTCCTCGGCAATCAACACATGTGCGATACCCAGCAGCAACGCCAAATCGCAGCCCGGGCGCACGCGCAGCCAGCGGTCGGCAAGCGCAGCCGAGCCGCTGCGCCGGGGGTCGACAACGATGATCTTCGCCCCGCGCCGGCGTGCATCGTTGAGCGCATCAACGGACCCCATCGTCGACGAATCGACAATGGAACGCCCCAGGTACATGATGCAATCGGTATGTGCCAGGTCGGAGGCGGGGCTGTAGCCCAGGCTGTGCTCCCAACCGGTAAGTCGGCTTACCTCGCAGGCACCGTCGGCACCATACACGTTGGGCGAGCCCAGCGCATGCATAAAGCGATATGCCCAGTAGCGGTCGAACGAGGGCACGCCGAGCGTCATGCCCAGCGCACGCGGACCACACTCGTCAATAATCCCCCCAAGGCGCGCCGCAATCTGCGCGAACGCCTCGTCCCACGAAATCGCATCGAACCCCGAGCCATCAGCTCGCCGACGCATGGGGTGCACGATGCGGTCGCGCTCGTCAAACGGCATTGCCAGGCGATGCCGTCCGCGGGCGCACAGGGCACACGCAGCGCACGGGTGCCCCGGCACCGGCAACTCGGCCACCACGCAGCCGTCCTCAACGCGTGCCGCAAAGGCGCAATCGGCATAGCATCCCCCGCATGTGGTCACCACGGCGCGACCGTCACGCTCCACAGCAGATGCCATCTCGATTACCCCTTTCATCAGCCAAACACAACAGGCCAACAGCCCGGCACCGGGCCCCAGGCCAAAAAAGCCTCCCGCACGGCAACGCCCCGCGGGAGGCCCCAACATCAAACAGACGGTACCTTACGCCTCGGACTTCTTGGCGTAGATAAACCAGTAGCCGAGCGCGATCAGAACCGCGCCGCCCACAATGTTACCCAGCGTGGCGGCGGATAGGTTAAACGCAATGCCCGCGACGTTGAGCGCATCGGCACCAGCGACCTTGGCACCATAGCCGCATGCATGCATTACGGCACCCATGGGCAAAAAGTACATGTTGGCAACGCAGTGCTCAAAACCGCAGGCCACAAATGCAGCGATGGGCAGCAGAATGCCCACAACCTTATCGACCACGGTCTTGCCGGCGGTACCAATCCACACGGCCAGGCACACAAAGATGTTGCACAGGATGCCACGGAAGAAGATCGTCACCCAGTCGATCGTCACCTTGCCGGCGGCGACGCTCACCATGGAATTGGCAACCGCCTCGCCGTTGAGCTTGTAAATGCCGGCCATGTACACCAAAAAGACGATGAACAGAGCGCCGACAAAATTGCCGACCCACACGACGACCCAGGCCTTGAGCATCTGAGCCAAGGTGATCTTTTTGCTCTTGAGCGCGCAGACCATAAGCGAATTACCGGTAAACAGCTCGGCGCCGCACACCAGCACCAGCACCAGGCCCAGGCAAAAGCACAGACCGCCCACGACGCGCTGAGCGCCCCAGCCGAGCGTGCTATCGCTCAAGAACACCGTAAAGAACAGGCCGCCGAAGGCGATGAACGCGCCGGCGAACATTGCCAACAGAAAGGCCTTTGCGACCGGCAGGTTGGCCTTGGTCACGCCGGCGGCCTCGGTCTTGGCCTCGATCGCGGCGGGCGCCAGGCAATCGGGAGCGGGGTACTCCACCTTGGAATCTGCCATGTCAATCACTTCTTTCCTAATCAGCAGAGACAAGCGCTCCTATTGCTCTTGCCCCAAGCGGACAAAGTGGGAAAAGTCGTTGGCGGCCACGGCGTCGTACACGGCGTCGACGGCGTCAAAGACTTCCGGGGACATAGGGTTGTAGAACTCCGTGTCGCCCGGCTGAATCCCGACGAAGACGATATCATCGCACGATTGCTCGATTTCCTCGATCAGAATCGACAAGGGAAGCGAATGCGTGGTGAACATCGACTTGCGGGCCACGTCGCGTTTGTCGAGCAAACGGATGGACCCGACGGGCAGCGCCATGTCGGCGGCATCGACCAAGACCAGGCGCGGCGGACGCTCGCGCTTGACCTCGATGATGTCGTCTTCGGGCGTTTGGCCGCCGTCGATGGTGTACCAACCGGCGATGGGTGCGTCCTCCATCTTTTTGGAGAGCACGGGGCCGGCGGCATCGTCGGCACGCAGTACGCTTCCCGCCGTGAGCACGATACCCGCAAACGGGGCTCCGTTCACACGTCCATCCACAACGCGACCCATTACTGCAACCTCCCCGTCAGATACACGCCCGACACATCGCGCACGCGCTCAACCAGATCACGGAACTTCATCAAAAACGCGACCTGCTGGGCATGCAGGCCAAAGTCGTCGTCGAACACCGAGATGCCGGCCTTGGCCGACCCGCGAAAACCGCGCTCGTCGAGCAACGCATCGCAGGCCTCGAGCAGCGACGGCACCGCCGCCTTGTCGAGCTGGCACTCACCAAAGGAGCGGATGGCCTCAAACTTGGTTTTGGCCTCCCCCTCCGGCAGCGCGTCGACGAGCGAATAGAAGACGTTTACCGGCACCGACAGACGCGGCTCAAAGCAGTCGAGCACGCCGGTGTGGTGGCCCACGGCGAGCGTGTAGTACAGCACGTCGCAGGCCTCCTGGGGAACGTCTTCCTCGGTCTCCACAAACTTACGCGTGAGCTCGTAAAAGACCACCTGGTCGGGCGCATGGCCCAGGGATGGGTCGACGACGCCCTCGGCGGCCTCGTCGCTTGCGCGCGAGGCATCGCCAAAGGAGCCGCCGAGCATGCCGGGGCCCGCAAAGTAACCAGAGCGGTCCGTGAGTTCCATCTAGCGACCTCCGGCCAGCACCAGATCCTGC
>DXLV01000066.1 GCA_019414545.1 Collinsella sp.
CTGAGTAACCGAGGGGAGGGCGCACATGGGAATGACTGGTGCATACGAGCGCAATCTCGATGCAAAAGGTCGTCTGTCCCTGCCTGCACCCCTTCGCGAGGAGCTTGGAGAGCACGTTCGCGTGTTCAAAGCCCTGGATGTCGATGCTCTGTACGTGTTCTCTGCCGAGGCCTTCGATAAGTGGGTCGAAGGACTCTTCGCGGGTCGTGAGGGCCACGAGGGTTTTAACCCGCGTGACATTAACGACCAGAAGCTCATGAGGGCGATCAACAAGCGCACCACGTCGATGGATGTGGACAGCGCCGGTCGTATCGGTCTTTCCGAGTCTCTCCGCAAGCAGGCGAACCTTGACCGCGAGGTCACGGTTGTGGGCAACTACGACCACCTTGAGGTTTGGGATCGCGCCGCGGCCGATGAGGACGATGACGATGAGGCCCTGCTGGACCTCTTCTTCTCGTAAGGGCAAGGCACGGGTAACGGATGGAGCGTGGGATCTTGACACAAGAATATCGGCATGAACCTGTCATGCTCGGCGAAGTGCTTGAGTCGCTGCAGCTAAAGAGCGGCTCCGTTGTCTGCGATTGCACCCTTGGCGGTGCCGGCCATTCGGTAAAGATGGCCGCACAGGTGGGGGAGACGGGCCTTTTGCTCGGCGTCGATCAGGACGACATGGCCCTCGAGGCCGCTGGCGCCCGTCTGGACCGCGAGGTTCCCGGCGTTCCGCACCAGCTGCTGAAGGGCAACTTCGGCGACTTGGACGAGCTGCTTTGCTCGGCCGAGGTGCCCGGGGTCGATGGCTTCCTGTTCGATTTGGGCGTTTCGTCACCGCAACTCGATATCCCTGGCAGGGGCTTTTCGTATAACGAGGACGCCCCATTGGACATGCGGATGGATCCGGGTAATAACACCTTAAATGCAGCTGAGGTCATCAACACCTATAACGAACACGACCTCGCCCGGATTCTACGCGTCTACGGCGAAGAGAAGTTCGCCTCGCAGATCGCGCGCGAGATCGTGCGCCGCCGCGAGCAAGAACCGATCGAAGCCACCGGCCAATTTGTCGAGATCATCAAGGCGGGTATCCCGGCTGCCGCTCGTCGGCATGGCGGACACCCGGCCAAGAAAAGTTTCCAGGCCATTCGCATCGAGGTCAATCACGAACTCGATGTGCTCGAACGAGGGCTTGATGCCGCCACCAGGTGGCTCAA
This sequence comes from Collinsella sp., assembly GCA_019414545.1. Lineage (GTDB taxonomy): Bacteria > Actinomycetota > Coriobacteriia > Coriobacteriales > Coriobacteriaceae > Collinsella. Next base: position 1,209 of record DXLV01000066.1, read on the forward strand.
CCCGGGCGGACGTATCTGCGTCATCTCGTATCACTCGCTCGAGGACCGTATCGTAAAGAACCACTTTAAGGAGATGAGCCAGGGGTGCACGTGTCCGCCGGAGATTCCGGTGTGCGTGTGCGGCAACGTGCCGATACTCAAGGTCATCACCCGCAAACCCCTGGTTGCCCAGCCTGATGAGGTTGAGCGCAACCCTCGGGCGAGATCAGCCAAAATCCGCGTGGCGCAGCGTCTGTAGGTGCGACCGCGCGATATTGGACCTCCCGCTCGCACCATAAACGAAGCTTAAACACACTACCAACGTACTCGGGATGGGAGGCGGCATATCATGGGCTACAACACTTCAAGCGCAGCACTCGCCTATGATATGAACGCCATGCCCGCCTATCGTGAGACGCCGCAGGCCCCCGTTGCTCCCCGTGAGCAGCGCACGCCGCGCTTTGATGTCTACACGGGCGCGGGCCGTCAGGCAAACCAGGCGGTAAGCCCGGTTTTCATGAGCGTTCTTAAAACGTTTTGCATCATTGCGGCCATCTTCATGACGATCGGCGTCGCCCGCGTGGCGCTCGCCGGCGTTACGGCCCAGGTGCTCAACAGCAACGCCGAGCTTACCAACACGCTCGAAAAGGCGACCGATGAGAGCTCCGACCTGGAGGTCATGCATTCGGTCTATGGCGCCGACACGCGTATTCGCGACCTTGCGGGCGCTTATGGCATGGTGGAGCCCAGCGAGAGCGTTACACTTGACTTTTCGCAGGATGCAGCCGCGGGCGCCAACGCGACCGCGACCGCTCAGTAGCAAGACGGTAGCTGAGTATGACAAATGACTATCGCCGCGGTTCCGATGGGGGCCGCGGTTCTGGACGTCCCTCGTCGCGGGGACGTTCTGGTTATCAAGGAACGGGTCGGCAATCTTACAACGCCGGGCGGTCCCGTGGCAACGACCCGGCGTCGCGACTTCGCGGCTCGGGCGGCCCTCAAGTGCATAACACCAGGTCGCGCAAGAGTTCGTCGACCGAATGGCTCACGGGCACGCCTCTGCCTCGCCGCAAAGCCGTCATGGGCTTCATTGGGCTTGGCTTGGGCTTGGGCGTCTTTCGCCTTGCCGACTATCAAATTGTCGAAGCCGATAAACTGCGCGAGCGTGCCGATGCGCGCCGCCTGCTTGCGCAGACCCTCTATGCCAAACGTGGCACCATCTACGACCGCAACGGTAACGTGCTGGCGTCGTCGGTCGAATGTCGCAACATCGCCGTGAACCCCCAGCTTGTCGAGGATGTTGACAAGACGGTGTCGGCGCTGGTCAAGGCAACTGGAATCGATAAAAAGACCTGCCGCAAGCTCGTTGAGTCCGATGGAACCTGGGTGTATATCAAGCGCCAGGTGGACGAAGACGACGCTGCGGCGCTGGAGAAGAAGAACCTGCCCGGCGTGCTTTTTGAGCAGGCCATGAAGCGCGTATATCCATACGGCAATCTGGCATCGCAGGTGCTGGGTGTAGTGAATGTAGACAACGACGGCTTGACGGGTCTCGAAAAGCAATACAACAAGCTTCTGACCGGCACGAACGGTTCTCTCGTACGCGAGCGCGCGAGGGACGGCAGCTATATCGCGGGCGGTGCCTATAAAAAGGTGGCTGCGGTCGACGGCGTTGATATCGTGACGACGCTCGACGTCAATATCCAGCGTGCGGCCGAGGATGCCCTGGCAGAGGCTGTCGAGAAGACAAAGGCCAAGAACGGCTCGGCGCTGGTCACCGATCCTACGACAGGCGAGATCTTGGCAGCCTGCTCGTATCCGACCTACGACCAGACCAATTTGGAAAACGCCAAGACCGAGGATATGAACCTGCGCCTGGTCACCGACGCCTACGAGCCCGGCTCGGTCTTTAAGACGCTCGTGGCGGGCGCCGGCTTCGACTTGGGTGTCGTGCGGTCGAGTACGTCGTTTGAGGTGCCGGCGAGCATCAAGGTGGGCGACGATACCGTCACCGATGCCGACAAGCGCGACTATGCCATGACCATGGATGTGCGCGAGATGATGCGCCGTTCGTCCAACGTAGGCTTTGTCCTGGTGGGGCGCAAGATCGGTGCCGACGACTTTGCCGCCTATGTGGACAAGTGGGGCATCGGTCACAGCTCCGGTGTCGATTTTCCGGGCGAGAGCCTGGGCATCGTCAAGGAGCGTGACCAGTATGACGGCGCCACGCTGGGCTCGATGAGCTTTGGACAGGCGCTGTCTGTCTCGCCGATTGAGATCGCACGTGCCGTGGGCGGCATCGCCAACGGCGGCGTGATGATGACCCCGCACTTCTATAAGTCCAGCAAAGGTGACGAGAAGGACTGGGGCGAAGGCGAGCGCGCGATTTCGGAGGATGCCGCATCCCAGGTGACATCGTGCATGCAGACGGTCGTGTCGGAGGGAACGGGCGTTGGCGGCGCGGTTGACGGCTATGACGTGGCGGGTAAGACCGGTACGGCCGAACGTGCCGACGAGAACGGCGGCTACCTCAAGGAGAACTACATGTCGTCCTTTATGGGCTTTGCACCGGCACAATCGCCCAAGGTGCTGTGCTATATCACGCTCGACGGAACGCCGAGCGGCTCAGATGCCGCTGCGGTTCCGTTCCAGTTCATTATGGCCAACGCGCTCGACGTGCTGGGTATCCCGCACACGAAGTAGGGGGTTACAATCTTTGGGGCGTGGTTTGTTGTCCCATATGAGGGGTGTTCACATGCCCTGCACCACGCATACGCGGCGCTGGGATACAATACGCCGATAGCATTATTAGGTTTACAGGGGAGCTGCAATGATAGAGATCGCCGTCAACAACCTCGCGGCCGCAACAGGGGCCCGAACCGTGACGGGAGAAGCCGATCGGGTATGCCGCGGGTGCGTTATCGACTCGCGCCAGGTCGAGGAAGGGACGATTTTCGTCGCCTTTCCCGGTGAAAACGTCGACGGCAATGATTTTGCTTCCCGTGCCGTCCAGTCGGGTGCCGGCGCCGTCGTGATGACGCGTGAGCCCGAGGCCGAGCTGGTCTCGCTGGCGCAGGACAAGGGCTGTGCCATCTTGCTGACCGACGACCCCGAGGAGTTTTTGCTGCGCCTGGCGCATGTATATCGCTTGGAGCTTGGCTGCCTGGTCGTCGGCATTACCGGTTCGATTGGCAAGACGACGACCAAGGACGTGCTCGCCGCCGTGCTCGCCAAGCGTTATCGCGTCTGGGCCACGAAGGGCAATTTCAACAACTTGATCGGCATGCCGCTCACGGTGCTTTCCGCTCCGGCCGATACCGAGGTCCTGGTGCTCGAGATGGGCATGAACCATTTCCATGAGATTGAGCGCCTGTCCCAGTCTGCCAACCCCAATCTTGCCATCGTGAGCAAGATCGGAACCTCCCACATCGGTATCCTGGGCAGTCGCGAGAACATCGCCCGCGCCAAGTCCGAGATTGTCCAGGGCATGTGCGCCGCCGACGACTTCTCGCCGTTGCTGGTTTTGGGCGGCGAGGACGACTTTACGCCGTTCATTCGCGATACGTTCGCCCAGCCTGCGGGTATTGACGTGATGCTGGCCGGTGTCTCGGACGACGATGAGGTCCGCGCACGCAACATTCGCGTCGACGACGAGGGCCATCCGGTCTTTACGCTCGACTTTGGTCAGGGCGACACGGTCGATACCATGCTGGCCATTCCCGGCGTGCAGTCCGTGCCCAATGCCGTCAAGGCCGCCGCGGTCGCCTATCGTCTGGGCGTGACGCCCGAGCAGATCGATGCTGCCTTTAGGGGCCTTACGATCACCGGCCACCGTCAGGAGATCAAGCGCGCCAAGAGCGGAGCACGCATCATCGACGACTCCTATAACGCCAGCGCCGAGTCTATGGCCGCCGGCCTCGATTTGCTGTGCTCGCTTATCTGTGACGGTTCGCGCATGGCGATCTTGGGCGAGATGGGCGAGATGGGCGACGAGGCTCCCCGCATGCATGAGCTCGTGGGCGCCTATGCCGCCGCCAAGAAGCTCGACATGCTCGCGTGCGTCGGCGGCGAGCTGGCTCAGCTCATGGCCGATGCCGCACGTATGATGGGTATGGATGAGGACCGCATCCAGGTGTTCTCCGATTATCAGCAGGTGCTCGACCGCATGGGCGGCGCGCTTGAAAATCATGATGTTGTACTGGTCAAGGGTTCCCGTTTCGTTGAGCTCGACCGCTTTGTGGAAGGTGTGTGCTAGCCCATGTTCGGCAATCCCTCGTATCCTACGTATCAGGCCTTTTTGGGACTTGGCATCGCTGCCGCCATTGCGTTGCTGCTTATGCCGTGGTGGATCAAGCTGCTGAAGGTCGAGGGTATCGGCCAACAGGTCCGAGCCGACGGCCCCAAGCGTCATTTGATTAAACAGGGCACGCCCACCATGGGCGGCGTCATCATCCTTGTCGCGATCTCGCTGACCTGCCTGCTGATGGGCAAGCTCACCATCGAGCTCGTGCTCGTGCTGCTTGCCACGCTGGCCACCGGCGTTCTGGGCCTCATCGACGACCTGACCTCCGTCACGCATGGTCGCTCGCTCGGTCTGACGCCTCACGCCAAGATGATCGGTCTGACCATCATCTGCGTCACCTTTACCGTGCTCGCCGTCAATTGGTGCGGCGTCGCCCCCGAGATTCGTTTTCCCGGCGGCCTGACGATTGACCTCGGTGTTCTTTCGACCACCATCTGCGGCCTTTCGTTCCCGTGGCTCTACATCGTATTTTGCTGGCTGATGATCGCTGGTCTTTCCAATGCCGTGAACCTGACCGATGGTCTGGACGGTCTTGCCGGCGGCACTTCCATGATC
>DXLV01000067.1 GCA_019414545.1 Collinsella sp.
CTCCTCGTACCAGCCTTCACGCTCGTAAGCGCGATCGCGACCCTGCGGAAGATGCAGAATGTGCGTGCGCTTGAGCTCGTTGAGTAGCTCGTACATCTTCTTCTTGCCGTCGCAGGTGGTCTCACCGATGATCATGTCGCTAAAGTACGTAAACGGACACTTTTGCGAATAGGCAAAACCATACGTAGACTTGACGAGCGGGCACAGGTTTGCCGGCAACACCTTCTCGGCCTCGGGAATCACCTCGTCGGACGTACCACACAGAGCCACGTTCGAGGCGCCCGCGGCATCGATAATCTCGAGCGGCGTATAGCTGCACAAAAAGCCGACCAGGCGATTACCCGCCTGCTTATAATCCTTGACGCGAATAAACGCCGCCTTGCGCTGCTCGTTGAACTCCTCAAACGTGCTGGGCAACTTGACCTCTTCGATTGCTTCAGCCATGACGGTTCCCCTCTCGAACCAAAAACGGATAACAGCGGTATCGATGCACGACGGACGGCGATTGCCCGACCGTGCTCAAACCCGGAATTTTAGGGAACCTGCTTTGCGGTCGATTATTTAGTTGTGCGTCGTCTCTCCCGGAGCCGTGGACATACCTGCTCATATGCGACTCCGAGCCATATACAGGGCGCGCGCGGCAACGCGGCGAATATATGTCGTCTGCGACATGTGCGCACCCTCCTTTACAAGTTGAGGTCAACTATATCAACGGTCATCGACCATGCGAACACCATTGACATTCGTACGACAGCGTCGTGTGCCGTCGTTTAATAAATTATTTTCTTGATTGATAAGAGTTTGTCATTCCTCATTCGGCGAACGGCAAAAACAAAGCCGCCGAGGCTTATATTCCCCGACGGCATTACCCGGCGCTATCGACAAACCAAATGGATCCTGCTGGCATCAAAATGCATGCGCAGCGTCTCGCCTGCTTGCGGCAGCTCGTCGACAGGCATACCCACTTTGTTGACCTTCCACTGCAGGCGCGTCGGCGCATCGGCACGTGGCACATCCAGCAGCACCAGGCGCTCAAAACGTGAATCGCTCACACGGGCCACGTGCAGGTCGTAGCTGTTGCGACCCCGCTCAGCACGGTTGTCCACATGGAAGTAGCTCGCACGAATACCCAGGTACGCCACGTTATCGGGAACCTCACAGCCCACGTTGAAGGTCATGCCCCAATCGAGCGCCTCAACTTCTTGGGGCCCGATCTTGCGCGCGCGGCTCGTATTCTTGCAGCCCGTCAGGCGCAGCGCAGCCAAGGTTTGCGGCCGGCGGACCACGTCCTCGACGGAGCCGATCTCCTCCATATGCCCGTCGTGCATCACACAAATGCGCCGGCACAGGCGGCACGCTTCGTCGATGTCGTGACTCACGTAGAGCACGGTGCGGTTGCACGCATCGAACAGGTCGAGCATGTTCTGCTCGAGCGCGCTCTTAAGATAGGAATCGAGCGCGCTCATGGGCTCGTCGAACATAAAAATGCCCGGATGCGCCGCCACCATGCGGGCAAGCGCCACGCGTTGCTGCTGACCGCCCGAGAGACGCGCGGGATAGCGGTCGGCAAAGTCGGCCAGGCCAAAGATGCTCAGATAGCACTCGGCAAGCTTTTTGCGCGCGGCGGCGTCACCCGCGTCCTTTACACCGGCGCATACGTTATCGGCCACCGTCATGTTGGGAAACAGCTGATAGTTTTGGAACAGCAGGGCGCATTTTCGCTCCTGGGGCGATAGGTTGATGCCCGCGGCCGAGTCAAAAAAGGTCACGCCGTTGACGACGATCTTGCCCTCGTCGGGCGTCTCCACACCGGCAATGCAGCGCAGTGTGCAGCTCTTGCCGCAACCCGAGGCGCCCAGCAGCGCCACGCGCTCCTCGCCGGCCTCAAGCTGCATGTCGAGCACAAACCCGGGATAACGTTTCTTAATATCCAAAACGAGCGACATGGCTTATCGACCTCCCTTTGCGACCGCGCCATCGCGCATAAGCTCGGCCAGCGCCTCGCGATCGATACGCAAGGCATCACCGCCCACCGGGTCAAGCGAATCGCCCTGTCCGGCGAACTCTTTGGCCTGCTTGCGCTCCGCACGGGAAAGGCCCCGCTCGCGATACTTTTGAGAATGCGCCGTGTACATGTTGATGAATAGGATGACCAGGAAGCTGAACGCTATTACGACCACGACCCAAAAGAGAGCCACCGACGTATTGCCGCCCATCCACTCAAAGTAAATCGCAATGGGAATGGTCTGCGTAATGCCGGCGTAGTTGCCCGCAAAGAACAGCGTGCAGCCAAACTCGCCCATCGCGCGAGCGAAGGCGAGCACCGTGCCCGCCGCGATTGAGGGCCAGCCGAGCGGCATCATGAGCTTGGCAAAGATGCGACGTTCGGACCACCCCAAGGTTCGCGCGGCGTCGAGCATCTGCGTGTCGAGGCTCTCGAAGGCTCCGAGCGCCGTGCGGTAGACCAGCGGAAACGACACAACGACAGCCGAAATGACCGCCGCGGGCCAGGTAAAGACGATCGAGATGCCGTGCGCGATGAGCCATTGGCCCACCCCGGTCGAGCGGCCAAACAGCATGAGGAGCAGAAAGCCGCAGACCGTGGGCGGCAGCACCATAGGAATCGTAAAGACCGAATCGAGCAGGCCCTTGATGCGACTCGAGGTACCCATAGTCTTCCACGCGGCAAACAGGCCCAGTGCAAAGGCAATCACCAGGGCAAGGCCGCTCGTTTTGATAGACACCCAAAACGGGCGATAGTCGATGTCGCCCAAAAAGGAGGCCAGAGAGGTCAAGGGCCTCTGCTCATCCCGCAACACGACAGACGATGCCTCTACCATTTGAGCGCTATCAAGCCAACGCGCGCCGCCCTTGGCATCACCCGAGGCCGATGCAATCACCACATAGCGGTCCCCATCCGCACCGCGCTCGTCAAAGTCATAGGTATACCCGCCGGCATCAAACGTTGTTTCCGCCGTAACATACCAAGGAAGATCAACGTCCCCTAGCTGCGCACCTCCCATGGAGTTTGCGCTGTCGAGCTCGCAGACGAGGGCCTTGAGACCCGATACGCACTCGTTGTCCTGCGGATCCAATCCAAACTTCTCGACCGCCTTGGGCGATATCCACACCACAACGCGATCGGCAGCAGGCACCACTACAAGGTCCACGTCCTCGTCAACAGGAAACCGGTAGCCCTCAGGCTGGCCCTCCATGGCACGAGCGGTCCCCTTGGCCAACCGCTCAAAACCCTCGATCCCATAGGAAAGCCCATGAGCGGTCGCAGCAACCTGGGCCCCGTCCTCAGCGTCCCCAGCAAACGCAAATCCCGGCACCCAGCAAAGCGCGAAGGTCAAAGCACAGGCGACAAGCATGCGGAATCTATTAAGCACGAAAAGCTCCAAGCGAATACAAGGACGGAGTGAAACACAAAACGATGGAATTATCGCGCCAAGCCGCACTACGCGGAAAGCTCAAAGCCGTACTTAGCCCAAATCTTCTGAGCCTTCTTGTTGGACAGGCAAAAGTCGATGAACGCCTTAGCCTCGTCGGCATGCTCGGAGCTATCGGCGACAGCACCGGGATACACGATGGGCTTGTGCGAATCCTCGGGGCACACGAAGGCCTCCTCGATGCCGTCGTAGCGGAAGATATCGGAGCTGTAGACAAAACCGGCTACGCAGTCGCCTGTGGACACATAGGCGGCAGCGGTACCAACTTTGTCGGCCAGCGCTTCCTTGTCGGCGATCTCGGGAGCATACTCGCCGTCGTCGCCCTCGGTGCCGGTGTAGAGGCCTACGGAAGCCAACGCCTGGTTGGCGTACTTGCCGGCGGGGACGGTCTTGGCGTCGCCAATGGCGATCTTGCCGTCCAGATTCGCGACGTCGGCGATGGCCTCGATCTTGGTGTCGGAGCCCTCAGCACGAATGATCACGAGGTCGTTGACGAACATATCCTCACGCGTGTCGGCATCGACGAGCTCAGCGACCTCGGCGTCGTCCATGGTGCCCTTGGAAGCGGTGATGAGCACATCGACCGTGGCGCCGGCGCGCATCTGCTCGACGAGGTCGCCGGAGGCCTTAAACTGCGTGTCGGCAAAGGTGGTGCCGGTCTGGTCGGTGTAGAGCTCTTGGACCTCGGGCAGGGCCTTCTCGAGCGAGTTGGCAGCAAAGACCTGAAGCTCGACGGTTTCCTTCTTGGAAGAGGCCTTGGCGGAGCCGGCATCGGAGCCAGTCGACTCAGGCGCCTTTTTGCCGGAGCAGCCGGCAAGGCCAAGGCCGGCAGCGGCGACAGCAGAAAGTGAGACGAATCCGCGGCGAGAAACCATATCGAACATGTTCAACCCTTTCGGACCTTGTGCCCGGGTACCTCACCGCGGGCTTTATTCTGTAATTAGATTATACTTCGGCGCGAATAATGATTATGAGAAATAATTCTCGTCTGAGAATATAGTTTCAGGCATGCCTACAGAATGCCGTCCCCTTGGGCGCAAATAAAAGGCGGAGCAGCCGTTCAGGTCGCTCCACCGCAGGTAAACCGCTTAGTTGGTATGTCCGCCGCCCGCTGTCATCTGAGCCGCATGCTCCAGCTGATCGCTCACGGCCTCCCAGCTTTCGCGGGCGGCCTTCGTAGAACCGGGAAAGTTTACGACAAGTGTATGGCCTCGTTGCATGCAAATAGCGCGCGAGAGCATGGCGCGGCGCGTCTTGGTCATCGAGTACGCGCGAATCGCCTCGGCAATACCCGGCACATCGCGGTCACAGACGGTACGCGTCGCCTCGGGTGTCACGTCGCGCATCGAAAGCCCCGTGCCGCCGCAGGTGAGCACGACATTGGCGTGGCACTCATCGGCAGCTTCCACAATGGCATCACCAATCTCGCTGACGTCATCACGCACGACCACATGCGAGGCGACCGTCCATCCCTGCGCCTCGATAAGCTCCTCGAGTGCGGCACCGGCCTCGTCCTGGGCAAGGTTCCGCGTATCCGAACACGTCACGATCGATATCTTCAGCTCCATAGCATTCCTCCTACAACACGGCGCCCTCAGGCAGGTCGACACGCACGACATCCACGACGTCGCCCGCCTTGAGCTCGCACGGTCCTTCGTCAATACGCAGCAGGCAGTTGGCCCGCTGCATCGTGCCGAGCAGCGCCGAATTCTGCGTCTTGGCCTCGGTCACCAACAGCTCACCGGTCTCGGGGTCGCGCAAAACCGTCGCGCGATCGAAGAAGCGTCGGTCCTGTCGCTTTTTCACGCCGTGCGTGAGCGTCGCCTGCTGCACGGGACGCGCCCCCTCGGCAAAGCCGCGCATCTTGCGGATCGCCGGACGGGCGAGCATCTCAAAGCCCACATACGCCGCGGCCGGATTGCCTGAAAGCCCCAGGTA
>DXLV01000068.1:0-415 GCA_019414545.1 Collinsella sp.
CAGTAGGACAGTCGTGCGTTCTTCATGATGCGGGGCATATTTGTGCTGTATGGGGGATAATCCTCTTACGTAGATTATCTCTCATCTGTTGATGAATGCTCGCATATCGAAGGGACACGCCCATGGCAACCAGCAAACCGCGTCTTGACCGCCGCATTGTTCGCAGCCGTAATGCCATCCTTTCCGCTTTCGAGCGCCTGCTCATGGAAAAGCCGCTGGCAGACATTACGGTGAGTGCCATCGCGCGCGAGGCCAATGTCGACCGCAAGACCTTCTACGTGCACTTTGGCACGGTTGACGGCCTGCTCGATGCCATTGCCGTCGATGTGGTGGAGATGATTGTCGACTCGGTCGAGAAAACGCTTGCTTCCATGGACGGTGACACCAACGAGCGCGCCCTGGGCGCGCTCGTTGG
>DXLV01000068.1:425-4410 GCA_019414545.1 Collinsella sp.
AACGAGGCGCTGTGCAACAACCTGGTGCTCAATCGTCAGCTGATCGAGAATATTCCGCTCGATGATTTTATGGCTCGTCTTCGTGCGCCGCTCGAGCACGAGATTGCCGAGCGCGATCTGCTGCCACAAGGTCTCAACGACGAGATGTTCGATTACTATCTGGCGTTTTTGCTGTCGGGTATCATCGGCATCTATCGCACGTGGGCACTGTCTGACGGATCGGTTCCTATCGAGCGCGTCTCTGAGGTCGCCAACGATCTGACTCTCAACGGCCTGTCGAGTCTGGAATCTCGCTTGGACTAGGCCTAGTTGGGCTCGTCGGCGTGGAAATTCTTGTTCACGAGGTTCTCCGGCGCCTTGTAGACCTCGCCGGCGTAGGAGCTGTAGCCTGAGGATCCTTAAAATAAAGTCCAGTTTATCCTTCTCACTCTAATTGGGAATCCTCCGATGCGCCTTCGCACGCTCGCACGACCTCGATACCATGCGAGCGTGCGAACTCGACGAGCTCTGCGTTGCGGGCGTTTATGGTGCCGAAGGCGGCGGGGCACACAATAAGGCGCGCACAGTGGACGAGGAGCTCTTTGGCGCGGGCTATGGTTTTATCCCCGATCGGCTCGAAGGCGCGCTCGGCCACGCATTCCGTCGCCAGGTCGCGCGCGAGCTCGCAGTCGATGTCCCCTTCGTGCAGAACGCCCGCGTAGAACGCCTTGCCCTGCCGGATGAGCTGGCGAAACACAGCCGACCCCGTACCTGCGCCGGCGATGACGAACGTGTGCGCATCACCGTGTGGGCGCCCAATTTCCACGCTGCCGAAGCGCTCGTTGAAGGTGCCATGCTGAAGGCCGTAGAGCTCGCCAATTGTCTCGCGCGTGAATATGTCCTCGGGTGCGCCGGCGCGAAAGACCCGGCCGTCCTTCACGCAAATCACCTTGTCGGCGCTTTTCTGCGCGAGCTCGAGTTCGTGGATGGACATGATGACAGCCACATTCCGCGATTTCGCAAGGTGGCGAAGTATTCGCAGCAGGTCGATCTGGTAGCGGATATCGAGATACGACGTGGGCTCGTCGAGCACGAGCACACGCGGATCCTGCGCGATGGCGCGTGCGAGCATGACGCGCTGGCGTTGCCCATCGCTTATCTGCATGAAGTCGCGCTCGGCGAGCTCTTCCACATGTGCGGTTTTCATGGCCTCATCGACCCGACTATGGTCGTTGGGCGAGAGTGTGCCCATTCGCCCGGTGTAGGGATGCCTTCCCGCCTCTACGATATCGCGGCAGGTGAGGAGCTCGGTCCGGGGGCGATCCGTCAGCATAACGGCAAGGTTCCTTGCGAACTCCGCCGTCTTCCATCGGGAAATCTCCCGCCCGTCGAGCTCGACCGCGCCGGCAAGCGGTGCAAGATGGCGTGTGATGGTTTTTAAGATGGTCGACTTGCCCGAGCCGTTCGGCCCGATGAGCGCCATGACGTCGCCCGCGCGAACCTCCAGATCGACGCCTTCGACTACGACCTTCTTGTCGTAGCCCGCCGTCAGGTCGCTTATGCGGAAAAGCGGCGCTCCGTCAGCCTGCGTTTCGACCGGGGTTTCGAGGTTCGACTCCGCTCGGAGGAGGCGTTCCGCGCGCAGTTCCGCACGAGCCGAAAGTGCCTTCTGGCGCTTTCGTGCGAGCTTTGGACTGTCTAAGCATGGAATGTCCCCTCCGAGCGTTTTGGGTTGCGGCACGAATTTCCCCATCTACCTCACCCGCTTCTTCAACATGAGTGCGATAACCACCGGCGCGCCGAAGATGGCGGTGACGGCGCTGATGGAAAGCTCGACGGGGGAGAACAGCGTGCGCGCGATCAAATCGCAGCCCGCGCAGAAGATGGCGCCTCCCAAGAAGCACGCAGGAATCACGCGGATGGGCTTCGACGACTTTAGCGCCGACTTAACGAGATGCGGAACCGCGATGCCTACGAACGACACCGGACCAGCGAACGCGGTCACGCAGGCGGAGAGCATGCTCGCTAGAAGGACGAGCACCACGCGGAAGCGTGCGACGTTCACGCCGACGCTTTTCGCGTAGGCTTCTCCCAGCTGGAAGGCGGAAAGGGGCTTCGATATCGCGAATACGCATGCGCTCACGGTGATCACCACGACCGCGATGACCGCGATGTCGTCCCAGCTCGAACCCGAGAAGCTGCCCAAAGACCAGTTGTGCAGGTTCACGATGGACTGGTCGTCGGCGAAGGCGATGAGGAAGTTCGTCCCCGCCGAGCAGATGTATCCCACCATGACGCCCGCTACGATGAGCATGGCCATGGAACTTATGCGCCGTGCGATGAGGAGTACGAAGCCGATGGTGATAAGCGAGCCCAGAAACGCTGCGGCCACCATGGCCGGCGAGGACATGGCCTGGTTCGCGCCCAGAAGTACGATCATCGTAAGCGCGACGACGAACTTTGCGCCTGAGGAGACGCCCAAGATGAACGGGTCGGCGATGGGGTTGTTGAAAAACGTCTGCAGCAGGAACCCGGAGAGCGAAAGTGCCCCGCCGAGAAGCACGGCTGAAAGCACGCGCGGCAGGCGAATCTCCCAGATGACCTGGCTTTCCATGGAATTGGCCGCGCCGCCCGAAAGGATGCCGGGGATGTGGTCTGCGGGCACGAGCACGCTCCCGATGCACAGGTTGGTCCCGACGAGCACGATGAGGGCAACAGCGAGCAGCGCCGTCACGACGCGACACCGCGCGGCGCGCCCCGATTCGTCGTATGCCATGGAAAGTCGGCTTCTCATGGTGCTAGCCGAGCTTCCTCAGATAATGGAAGTCGCTCGCGTCATCGCCGGCGAACGCCCCGTGCAGCTCGTCGATAATGTCGGCGGTAGAAGTCATCTGCTGGTACATGTCGGCGCTTGTGACCCAGACGTTGCCGTTCTTCACGGCTTTGAACTGCGACAATAGCGCGTTTTTGCTTACGAAGTCGTTCAAGGTGGCAACCGATTCGTCGATGGTGCCGTTGTAGACGATGATGTCGGCATCCTTCGCCGTCGCGTAGAAGCGCTCCATTTCGAGCGTTACTGACGAACCTGACGTCGACGCCGTCTGCGCGTCATCGAGCGCGTAGCTGCCGCCTGCAAGCTCGATCATCTGCGCCACGTAGTCGCCTGCCCGCCGCGTGACGGCGGCCCCGTTCGAGTTAATGTAGAAATACGCCACGGTTTTACCTGAAGACGCGAGCCCCGACGTTTGCTCGACGCGGGCCTTCTGCTCGTTGAACAGGCGTGCGGCCTCGTCCTCCTTGTCGAACAGGACGCCGAAAAGCTTAATCCACTCTACGCGCCCGAGTGCTTCGGGCTCGCTCGACGACTGTTCGGTGAGCACGACGAGCCCGAGCTTCTGCAGCTTTTCCTTCACATCGGGCGTGTGGTTGATCATGGTGTTCTCGATGGCGAGCGTGCAGCCCGAGGCCGATATTCGCTCGTAGTCGGGCGCGCTGTACTTGCCGCCGTAGGCGATCGCCCCACTTTCGAGCGCGCTTTTGAAGCCTGCGACCGAGCAATCGTCGGCCTTCGTGCCCGACATTAAGATATTGTCGTTCGCATCGAGCGCGTCGACCAGGCACATCGTCGCCGACGACACAAGGTACACCTTGTCGGCGGGGCGCCTTATGACCGCGATGTCGGAGCTCAACCCATCAGGTACCTTCGCATCCTGCGGCACCACGAGGAAGCGCTCCCCGTTCGAAACGCAGATAAGCCGCAAGCCGCCTTCGAACTCGTCGACAGTGAAGTGCTTGGCGTATTCAAGCTGAAGCGTCCCCGTCGGCTCCCAGCCGCAGCCCAAATCGGCGTTGTGGAAGTCGGCCGCGGCGCTTGAAGCCGTTCCCGCAGGGGAGCCGCCGCTTGCATCGTCGCCCGATTTCTCCTTTATGGTGGATGAGTCGAAGTAGAGCGTGTAGTCGATGGTGTGCGGCGTCGACATGGCGACGGTCTCGGCCGACACGGAGA
>DXLV01000068.1:4420-5342 GCA_019414545.1 Collinsella sp.
GATGTCCTCGTCGAGCGTGACGGGTATCTCGAACGTGGAGTTGCCGCCGTCGTTTACGGGCGCGTAGTCCACGCCGTCGACGGTCATCTTGTCGTAGTTCGAACTCGACCAGGTGATGGTCGCGGTGTAGGTGTCGCCATCCTTCACAATTGTGGTGGGTGAGGCGATGCTTGCTCGCCCTGACCCGCCGGAAAGCGAGACGCTCACAGTGTATTCCTGAGAGCCCGCCGTGGCACCGGTCGCGTTCGAGCTCGCACTGCACCCCGCGAAGGGAAGCGCGAGCAGGGCGACGAGAACGCAGGCGATCGCGCGTGCCGCGATGCTGCGGCGCTTCCTGTTTTCCCCCTTTGGAAGAATCGACCGCATGGCGTTACTTCAGTGCGTCGGCGCGCAGATCGACGCCGGCGGATTCGAATACGAGCGTGCGGTCGTACCACCGCTCCCTTTTAATGCTCCACGCGGCGCAGGCGGTGTCCTCGTCGAGCGCATCAACGGGCACGTCGTAGGTGTACTTGCCTTCCGCGTTTTCCACATAGGGGATGAAGTCGGCCTCGCTCGCGGCGGCAGCCTCGTCGCCCGTGCCCATGAAGAGCTTGCCGTAGCCCGTGCCGGAAAGTGTCATCACGCAGTGCATGGAGCCGTTTTCCACGATGAGCTGGGCGTCCACAATCCTGAACATGTTCGAGCTGGAATCTACGGTGATCGGATAGGTGCCGTCGGCCACCTTGTCGGCGGTGATGGGGGCAGCGCTTGCGTCCTCGGGCGCATCGGCCGCCTGTTCGGTTTTTTCCTGGGAATCGGCATCGCTTGCCTTTGCGCTGTCGATTGAATTTCCGCCGCAGCCGGCGAGCGAGAACGCGAAAAGCGCCGCCGAAAGGGCGAAGGCGAGGGTTTTCTTCAACATGGAGGGGTTCCTTTCAAT
>DXLV01000069.1 GCA_019414545.1 Collinsella sp.
TGGCTGCCGTTGACGATCTCCTGCTTAAACAGGCCGTAGCGGTAGCGCATGCCGTTGCCGTAGCCGGCAATGCCCTCGGCTGCCATGGAATCCAAGAAGCACGCGGCCAGACGACCCAGGCCACCGTTGCCCAGGGCCGGATCGGGCTCCTGGTTCTCGATGACGGACAGGTCAAAGCCCATGTCGTCGAGCGCCTCGGCGACCATGTCGCGCACGCCAAAGTTGAGCAGGTAGTTGTCGAGCAGTCGGCCGATCAAAAACTCGATCGAGAAGTAGTACACGCGCTTCTTGCCCTCGGCGGTCACACGGGCGTCACTCTTGGTGGCAACGGTGCGGGCCTTCTCGGCCACGAGCTTGGCCAGGGCGTTAAAGCGGTCGAGGTCGCTGGCGGCCTCGACGCTCTTGCCGCTGATGCTCATGACGGCATCGCGATAGAGCTCGGTAAACTCCTGCTTGTTGTCGAAGATCTTATTCATACGTTCCTTTCCCCCGGGGATGTTTCTCCCGGAACGGTTATGACTTGTATCCTACGCCTCGTCGGGGCGGGTAATTACAGCTGTAACGGTTTTGTTACGCATCCTTGGCAGACGGCTTAACAGAAGCAGACTTGGTCTTGGTAGCGGCCTTTTTGGCAGCCGGTTTCTTGGCCGTAGTGGCCTTGGCGGCGGGCTTCGCGGCAGCCTTCGCCTTGGTCGTCGTAGTCTTCGCCTTAGCCGGTGCCTTCTTGACCGCAGCAGTCTTGGGCTTCACCGAGGACGTGCGCTTACGCGTAGCCTTCTTCGGCTCCTCGACCACGGGCGGCTTATAGCTGCTGGGACCGCGGCGCTTAAGCACCACACCTGCCAGACCGGGTACCTTAATCTCAATGGAGTCCATCTGCCCGTTCCAGGGATAGGGCTCGCTCGAGCAGGTGTAGGGCTCCTTGCCGGCATAGCCGCTGCCGCCAAACTCAGGACGGTCAGAATCGAAGATGACCTCCCAGTCACCCTCGCGCGGCACGCCCACGCGGAAGCTCTCATAGCTCGCCGGGTCAAAGTTAATCAGGATCACCAGGTCGTCATCGACGTCCTCGCCCTGACGCACAAAGCTCACGATGGACTGCTTGGAGTTATCCGCATCGATCCAGGTAAAGCCGTCGTCGGTGTAGCCGCGCTCGTACAGGGCGGGCTCGGCGGTGTACAGGTGGTTGAGCGCCTTGATAAACGCCTGATGATGACGGTGGGTCTCGTACTCCTCGGTCAGGAACCACTGGATGGACTCGTAATAGCGCCACTCAATAAACTGGCCGATCTCGTTGCCCATAAAGTTGAGCTTGGCACCGGGGTGCGTCATCTGGTAGAAGGCGAGCGTGCGTAGGCCGGCAAACTGGCGCCACCAGTCGCCCGGCATGCGGCCGATCAGCGAGCACTTGCCGTGCACGACCTCATCGTGGCTCAGCGGGCAAATAAAGTTCTCGGTAAAGGCGTACATGATGGAGAACGTGAGCAGCCCGTGGTTGCCGGGGCGCCACGGAAAATCGGTCTGCATGTAGTGCAGGGTATCGTTCATCCAGCCCATGTCCCACTTGTAGTGGAAGCCCAGACCGCCGTCCTGCGGCGGGTAGGTCACGAGCGGCCACGCGGTGGACTCCTCGGCCATCATCATCACGTCAGGGAAGTGGGCCTCCACGGCGCAGTTGACCTGGCGGATAAACGCGCTGGCATCCAGGTCCTCCTCGGTTCCGTACTTGTTGAACTTCTTTTGGCCCGGATCGTCGATGCCAAAGTTGAGGTACAGCATGCTGGACACGCCATCCATGCGGATGCCGTCAACGTGGAAGTTCTCGAGCCAGTACAGCACGTTGGAGACCAGAAAGGAGCGGACCTCGCCGCGGGCGAAGTCAAACTTGTGCGTGCCCCAGTTGGGGTGAATCTCGTGCTCAAACAGCATGTGGCCGTTAAAGGTGGCAAGACCGTGGGAGTCGGCGCAAAAACCGCCGGGCACCCAGTCCATGATTACGCCAATGCCCGCCTTGTGACACGCATCGATAAAGTGCATGAGCTGCTGCGGGTCGCCATAGCGCGACGTGGCGGCATAGTAGCCGGTCGTCTGGTAGCCCCAGGAGCCATCGAAGGGATGCTCCATAAGCGGCATGACCTCGATATGCGTGTAGCCCATGTCGTGCACGTAGTCCACGAGCTCGACCGACAGGTCGTCGTAGGTGTAGAACTCGCCGCGCTGCGCGGGGAAGGGGTCCATGGGACCGGGGTAGTTGCCGTACTCGTCCGGCTCGCCCTGCGGTGCGTCGCCATGGCGCTTCCACGAGCCAATATGCACCTCGTAGATGTTAAGGGGCTGTGACATGTGGTTGTGGCCGGCACGGCGCTTGAGCCATGCGGCATCGTTCCACTTATAGCCGTCGAGTGTCCACAGCACGCTCGCAGTACCCGGAGGGCACTCGGCCTTAAAGGCATACGGATCGGCCTTGTAGAGCTTTTCGCCCTCATTGGTCTCGATGAGATATTTATAGAGCTGACCTTGTTCTGCGCCAGGAATAAAGCCTTCCCAAATAGCGCTCGTATGCACGGGCACCAGCGGGTTGGCTTCTTCATCCCAGTCGTTAAATTCGCCAATGACATGCACGCTCTTTACATCGGGCGCCCAAACGCAAAAGCGCCAGCCGCGCGTACGGTTCTGCGTGTCGGGGTGCGCGCCCATCTTTTCCCAGCTGCGCTCCCACGTGCCGATGCCAAATAGGTAGACATCGTCCTTGGTGAGCTCCGGTGCGTGCGGGGCGGCTTTACGGGTAGCGGGCTTTTTTGTTGCTGGCTTTAGCTTTGTATCGCTCACGTTTGATCCCATCATGACGCGGCAGCGTGTTGCCTTGGTGACTAGATGCGAAAGATCCAAGGCTGCACGAATCGAAGGGACGGCGATAGTTCTATGATTCGTTCCACCTCGCGTGCTCGGTGGAACTTTCGGCACGAAATACGATAACACCTGTTCGTTACTTTTATGGAGAAAAGTGGATTTGCGGCGGTGTTTAATCGGCGAGCGCCATGTTTAGACCACTGGCAGAATTGCGATGGTAAAACTCTTGACAGTTTTACCAATTGAGGTTTTTAAATTGTTAGTCTGACGTTTGGTAAAACGTTTTTAGCAGGATGTTTACCATTTGACATCGAAAGGTTCGTTTATGTCCCAGACCGCTGCTCCCAATGTCGCTTTTATTTTCGATTGCGACGGAACACTGGTTAATAGCACCCCCGTTTGGGCCTATGCCCAGCCCGAGTTATTGCGCCGCCACGGAGTTGACGTAACAGTCGACGATTTTGCCCAGTTTGAGCATTTGTCGCTCGAAGACGAGTGCCAGGCCTACCACGACACCTGGGACATTGGCGCGAATGGCGAAGAGCTGTATCGCGAGCTGAGCGACATCCTGATCGATGGCTACTCCAAGGTGCCGCCGCGCGAGGGGCTCCTGGCATTTTTGGAGCAGGCGAAGGCGGCAGGCATTGCCATGTGCGTTGCCACGTCCACGCCGGCCGAACTGGTTAAGTCTGCGCTCTCTGGTGCGGGTCTCGATGCCTACATGGAGTTTATTACCACGACGGGTGAGGCGGGACGTTCCAAGCAGTTCCCCGATGTGTACGAGTTGGCGCTGCGTCGCCTTGAGGAGCGCCATGGGCACAAGTTTGAGCGCACGTGGGTGTTTGAGGACGCGGTCTTTGGCCTTAAGAGCTCTGGCGCCGCGGGCTTTAAGCGCGTGGGCATCTATGATCCGCACGGCCGCATGAAGCGCGACGATGTGCGCGCCAACTGCGATATCTTTATCGACAGCTACGAGGACCTGGATCTGGCCCGCGAGCTTTCGTTTGAGGGCTAGGCGAGGGCTGTGGCTTGCAAGGTATTAGTGGTCTGCGGCTCGCCCGTGGTGGCGAGCGCGGATCTGTTGCGTAGGCTAGCAGGGGAGTGCGACCACATTGTCGCCGTGGACCGCGGACTCGACGCTCTGCTGGGTGCCGGCTTGAGCTGCGACGTATATGTGGGGGATGCCGACACGGTGAGCGATGCAGGTCGCGCACTGGTCGATGCCGCCACCGACTTTGAAGTTGAGCGCCATGACCCGTACAAGGACTTTACCGATCTGGCGTTGGCGCTCGATTCCGTCCGCCGTCGCTGGCCGGGTGCCGAAGTGGTTGCGACCTGCGCCACCGGCGGCCGCCCCGACATGGCCCTAAGCGTCCTAGGCTTACTAGCCAACTTCAAAGACGCCCCCGTCTGGATTGCCGAGGACGAGACCACGGCCCGGATTCTGCACGAAGGCGAATCCTGGACCATTGAGGGCGCCGAGGGCAAGACGTTCTCCATCATCGCCATTACCCCTGGGACGGTAGTAAGCGAACACGGCCTAGAATGGGAACTAGACCACAGCCCCCTGGGATTACTAGCTGACACTGGAATATCCAATGTAGTCAGGAGAACGGCCAAGATCCAAGTCCACACCGGCACCGCCATCGCTTACCTATATCAATTGGCTCAATAGACATTTAAAGCCTCACCCAAAAAAGTCCTTGCACGTCGCGTCAACTTCCCCTATAGTATCTCCTCGTCACGGGGGCGTAGCTCAGCTGGGAGAGCGCTTGACTGGCAGTCAAGAGGTCAGGGGTTCGATCCCCCTCGTCTCCACCATCGTGAATGTAAAGGCTTTCGGTATTCCGAAGGCCTTTTTTCATGCCAATACACATCGCGCCATAAACCCAATCCACACCAACAAAAAGTTGCACAATTTATTTCCCATCTCTGTACATAGTTTGTTAGCCAAACGCGATTATCAGTGTAGATCGCCGTTCCATTTGGGCTTCAGGAACGCCTCTAATCTCCGTTGGCGTCCCAATAACCTGCATTAACGTGAACAACATCCCAAAACAGCCCCCTTAAGCACGTCAAATGAACGATATGTTGTCCACCATAAGCCAAATCAGTTTCACTACCAGCTTGTGCTAGGATACCTAACGTTACATGAGTTCAACTGTGCTCGCGGCTCCAACAAGTTGCAAAGCGCAGGGTCGATCAGCATCCGGCCGTAACGGCGGTGCCAGAAACACCACGAGCTCCAATAAAGAAGTCATGCGACGTTATTTATTTGTATTGAGTTAATTTCTTAGTGCAAATAATTAATAGATTGCATGCCAAAACGTAGCAGTCCT
>DXLV01000007.1 GCA_019414545.1 Collinsella sp.
GTTGATATCCATGCGGACGAGTATAGCGCGGGGCGCGGTGGGGGAGACGCTGCCGTGGCCTGCAAGTTGCTGAGGCCGCGCGTTGCGCGTGCCGGACCACCGGCTCGGCACCTTAATCGTCGTCAATCAATCTAGCCCTCAAACGACAGAAACCCCGGCAGCTCTTCGCAACTGCCGGGGTTTCCGCGGAAAAGGGGGACATGATCCTCAAGCGAACGGCAAAGGGGCAAACCGTTCTCGCTCAACTGCTTTATGCCCCTCGCTTGCCGGCTTAATCGGCTCACGCCGCACCCACACAAAGCCGCTACACCTGTGATGGAGCTATGAAGTGGTATCTATTGCCGGAGCGGGCTATGCCAAGGAGTGTCCCAGATTGCCGGCAGATAAGGAATGTCCCCAGGTGCCGGCGGCGGGCGTGACTTTTGTCCCGTTTGATACTCCGCTGGCCTAGATGTTCGTCACATGAACCTGCAAACGTGGGACAATGACGCTACTGGTACCACAGATAAAGGATGTGCCTATGAACACCCTCGCCGCCAAAGTCAACCGGCAGCGCCGCCTGTTTGCGCGGTTCGCTTCCGTCTGCGCACTCGTCGCGCTTGCGTTGTTGCTGCTGCCTGCCGTCGCGCACGCCGACGGCTACTCCATGAGCCAAACCTATATCGGTGCCACGGTTGAGGCCGATGGCTCGCTGACCGTTGTCGAGGGACGCCAGTTCGATTTCGACGACGACATCAACGGCGTGTATTGGGATATCAATACAGGCTCTAACCAGCAAGGCGGCTCGGTGGTCGTCAATGTGCTGAGCGTCGAGGAAGACGACACTGCGTTTAACAAGGTCGACAGCGCAAACAAAGGCGACGACGGCGTTTACACGGTGGAGCAGTCCGACGACGGCGTAAAGATTAAGGTGTTCAGCCCCCACGAGAGCGGCGACAGCGCAATCTACTACGTGAGTTATTCCATGACCGGTGCGGTTATGAACTGGGCCGATACCGCCGAGCTCTACTGGAAGTTTGTGGGTGACGGCTGGTCGGCGGATTCCGATGACGTCGAGATGGAAGTCTACTTTGCAAATGCCGCTGCCGGGACGGCTGCCGTCAAGGGCGATAACTTCCGCGCATGGGGCCACGGCCCACTGACGGGCGACGTTTCGCTCGATGCGGACGAGCCCATGGTCACCTATACCATTCCCTGCGTGCATGAGGGCGAATTCGCCGAGGCACGCATCGCCTTCCCCAGCGACTGGGTGCCGCAGCTTGCCGTCTCGGGCGAAGAGCGCATGTCGACGATCCTGAGCGAGGAGAAGGCATGGGCCGACGAGGCTAACGCCCGCCGCGCTCACGCTCGCATGATTGCCAATGCACTTGCCGTGCTAAGTGTTGTCGCGGCGGTGGCCTTTACCGGCACAATCGTTGTGCTCAAGCTGCGCCGTCGCAAACCCAAGCCGCTTTTCCAGGACGAATATTTCCGCGATGTACCTTCGGCCGACCATCCCGCCGTGCTTTCGGCCCTCATGAGCTGGAACGAGGTGCCCGATCAGGCATATATCGCCACGCTCATGAAGCTCACCGACGACCGCGTGATCAAGCTGGAAGAAGCGACCGAGACCAAGAAGAAGGGTCTGCTCCGTCGCGAAAAAGAGGAGCAGACGTATCGCATTACAGTGACCGACGAGGCCTGGAAAGCTGCCAAGAAGGACGGCATCGACCGCGATGTGCTCAAGGTCTTCTTCGCCGGCGTTAAGCCCGATAAGGACGGAGTCCGTTCGCGCACGTTTAGCGAGCTGGAGGAGTACGCTAGCGAGCGCACCACATCTGTTGGCGACAAGCTCGAGGACTATCAGAGCACGGTTAAGGGCAAGCTGGAGGCGCGCGAGTTTATCGCATCGGATGGCACTATCGCGATGGTGGCCGGTCTGGTTCTCGGTATCATCATTGTCTTTGGCATTCTGGGCTCTCTGATCTATACCGACTTTGCGGACGCCAACGTCGGTGCCGCTATGATCTCGATCCCCGTCACGATCGTGGGCTTTGTCCTGAGCTGCACCTTCCGCCGTTACACGCCGGAGGGCGCCGAGGTGGCGGCTCGCTGCAAGGCGCTCAAGCATTGGCTCGAGGACTTTACGCGCCTGAAGGAGGCTATCCCCAGCGACCTGATCTTGTGGAACAAACTGCTGGTGATGGGCGTTGCCCTGGGCGTTTCGAAAGAAGTGCTGCGACAGCTGGCCGAGGCTGTGCCTGCGGATCTGCGCAACAGCGACGATTTCTACGACAACTACCCCTGCTACTGGTGGTATTACCATCACTACGGCAACGAGTCTCCGCTCGATTCGTTCAACGATGTGTATCACGAGACCATTTGCGAGCTGGCTTCGAGCTCCGATAGCTCGAGCGGCGGCAGCGGCGGCGGCTTCTCTGGCGGCGGTGGTGGCGGCGCCGGCGGAGGCGGCGGCGGAACGTTCTAGCGAGCGCTTGCTTTGGGGTGGATCTTTCTGGGCGGTTGCCAGGGAAGATCCACCCCATTTTTGTGCATCGAAACGGGCCAAACTTTCCGTTGAGGACTTTCGCGCAAGGGGCAGTGGACAAAAAATGCCAAATATGAGTACTGTTGCTGCGTTGGTCACATATGTTTGCACATAATAATGGGCTCCTAATGAGAGTGCTTCTCGTTAGGAGCCCATTTTATTGAACATTTGAGGAGCTACGTCAGCTCGTGCAGCTGGTCGTCATGCCTACAAGCATCAAAAATGCCCCAAGTTGCTGCTACTAAAAAGGTAGCAGTACTCATATTTGATGTTTTTTGACCACGGCTATCTACAAACCCCCTAGGCCACTCATTGGGGACAGACTTAAATGACTAGGTGTGGCTGCCTGGGCTAGGCTGTTAGGTCGAGTTCGTAGAGGAAGCTTTCGCGCGGCATGTCGTGACGGCGCTCTTCGCGGTTGGCGCGGTGCGTGGCCGTGCGCTTAAAGCCGTGCAACTCGTAGAACTTCCACGAGCAGTTGGAGTCGGTGTACAGGTGCGCCCTTGTCGCCCCGCGCGAGGACAGGTACGAGACCGCGGCATCGAGCAACACTGAGCCTACACCCAGGCCATGGACGTCGCGATCCACGGCAAGCAGCGTGACCTCGTTGTCGTGGGGCAACGGGCTGCTTTCGAGCAGGCGGTTGTTGGTTCGGATGGTTGCGCGCACAAACGAGAGGTACTCGGCGCAAGTATCGGGCTCCAGCTCGCGCATTTGCGATAGCAGAGCGCGTTCGGTGTCCATCCAATGTTCCTCGACGGTGGCGCCGGAACTCTGTCCCGCGCGCGCGAGCGCAATGCCACGCGCCTCGCCGTCAATCACCGCAACCTGCGAAAACGTCGAGGACGAAAGGCAGTAGGCAAGGTCGCACGCGGCCTCGAGGCGGTTGTACTCATCGTTATCCGAATTGTTATGCCAAAGCTGTTGCAGAATCAGCGCGATAGCGTCAAAGTCTTCGGTATCAAACGGTCGGTAGAGAACCCGCGAGACCATGGTGCCTCTTTCTTTTGCGGATGCATATCGAGCACAGTTCTACCACGCTATTGGCATCTAATTATGGTGCCCCTGTGTTCCATGAACTCACCGTGCCCGGTGCCGTGCCCATCCCCTCCGCTCGCAAACTTTTTCTGCACATGCGCCCGTTGCGGGGTGCATCGATGCGCTCGATGCGCTACATTGAATCAGTATTTTCAATGCCGCTGCGCGAGCGCTGCAGATCGACGTATCACCGACTCACAGAGCACGGCGGCGTACCAGACAGGAGGACTGCATGGGATCTGATGTGAAGATCGCACGCGCGTTGATCTCGGTTACCGATAAAACGGGTGTCGTCGATTTCGCACGGACGCTGG
This sequence comes from Collinsella sp., assembly GCA_019414545.1. GTDB lineage: Bacteria > Actinomycetota > Coriobacteriia > Coriobacteriales > Coriobacteriaceae > Collinsella. Next base: position 3,880 of record DXLV01000007.1, read on the forward strand.
TCGATGACTTTGGCGTCGAGATCATCTCTACGGGCGGCACGGCTCGTGCCATCGAGGACGCGGGCGTTCCCGTAACCCCCATCGAGGAGTTCACGGGCTATCCCGAGATGATGGACGGCCGCGTTAAGACCCTGCACCCCAAGGTTCACGGCGCGCTGCTGGCCCGCCGCGATTCCGAGCAGCACATGCAGGAGGCCGCTCAGCACGGCATTAAGCTGATCGACTTGGTCGTCGTCAACCTGTACGAGTTCGAGAAGACCGTCGCCAACCCCGAGGTCACCTTTGCGGATGCCATCGAGCACATCGACATCGGTGGCCCCTCCATGTTGCGCTCTGCCGCCAAGAACGCCGCGAGCGTTACCGTCATCTCCGACCCGGCCGACTATGATGCCGTCCTGGCCGAGATGCGCGAGACCGGTGGCTGCACCACGCTTTCCACCCGTCGTCGCCTGCAGGTGAAGGTCTACCAGACCACCGCCGCCTACGACACGGCTATCTCCCGTTGGCTTGCCGCCCAGGCAAGCGACGTGGCGGACACCTCTGCCAAGCTCGAGATCTCGCTGGAAAAGGTCGACGACCTGCGCTATGGCGAGAACCCGCAGCAGAAGGCCACGGTCTATCGCTTTGCCGAGGGCTGCGAGAACACCGCGAGCTCTCAGTTCCCGCTCGTGGGCTCCGAGCAGATCCAGGGCAAGCCGCTCAGCTACAACAACTATCTGGACGCCGATGCCGCTTGGAACCTGGTCCGCGAGTTCGACGAGCCGGCCTGCGTGATCCTCAAGCATCAGAACCCCTGCGGTTCCGCCGTTGCCGAGGACATCACGGCCGCCTACGACCGCGCCTTCGCCTGCGATCCCAAGAGCGCCTTCGGCGGCATCATCGCCTGCAACCGCGAGGTTCCCTTTGAGCTGGTTGAGCACTTTGCCGATCAGAACAAGCAGTTCGTCGAGGTCATCATCGCCCCGAGCTACACCGATGAGGCGCTCGAGCGCATGGCCAAGCGCCCCAACCTGCGCGTGCTGGCTACCGGCGGCGTGGACCACGGTGCCCATGTGGAGCTGCGCTCCATCGACGGCGGCATGCTGGTGCAGGAAGTCGACCACGTGACCGAGGACCCCGCGACCTTTACGTTCCCCACCGACCGTAAGCCCACCGACGCCGAGATGGCCGAGCTCGAGTTTGCCTGGAAGGTCTGCAAGGGCGTCAAGTCCAACGCCATCCTGGTCTCCAAGGGTAAGGCCGGCATTGGCATGGGCCCCGGTCAGCCCAACCGCGTGGATTCCGCGTTGCTGGCCTGCGAGCGTGCTGAGGACTTCTGCGAGCGCGAGGGCGTGGAGAAGGGCGGCTTTGCCTGTGCAAGCGACGCGTTCTTCCCGTTCCGCGACAACGTCGACGTGCTTGCCGCGCACGGCGTGACCTGCATCATCCAGCCCGGCGGCTCCAAGCGCGATGACGAGAGCATCCAGGCCTGCAACGAGCATGGTATTGCGATGGTCTTCACCGGAGCCAGGCATTTTAGGCACTAGAGGCTTTCCCAAGCACCCGACCTTGCCCCTCAAACCGTCGCTTGCGTACATTTAGTACGCGGCGCTCCTCTTTCGGGGCAATCTCGGGCACTTGGAAAACCCTTAATGGGATGTTTCTCTATCCCATTAAACTGTTCGGTCGCCTGACCATATCGTCAAAATAATCTCTGCAAAAGACGGCTGCTCCGTTTGGAGGGCCGTCTTTTTGGTATAAGAGGACGGAATGACTAACACGAAAGGTATAACCATGCCCCAGATTGATGATGCCGAGCTGTTTGGCAATGCCGAGGATCAGCGTGCGTACGAGGACTTTTGCGCCAATCAGGAGGCGGTCGAGAAGTTTACGCTCGACAAGCCCGCGCTTATCTGCCGTTGGCGCATGTCCAACAAAAAGGTGCCCATGCTCAACCGTCACATCCGCGCGCTGTCCGAGCGCTTGGTGCAGGGCGAGCCGCTTACCCACAACATGCTCAGCTGGGCCAAGCAGCACGTTGAGTGGTCGCTTGCCGAGGGCGATTACACCGCACACGACGGTGTGCTCATGCTGGTGATCGACATCAACGGCAACGCCGCCATGACAGTGGGGGAGTACGAGCCGCTCGCCGATACGTCGGCCAAGGCGCTGCGTGCCCGCTCCGCCGAGGCCCGCTCCGAAGCCGACGAGACCGGCGTGGCGCCCGAGCTGCTCGCCGCCGTCAACAACGGCGAACTCGCCTTTGTGGCGCCGGCGGACGAGTGCCTGTGCGGCACGGCGACGCTCATTGAGCAGCTGGCCCAGACCAAGGGCATCCCGGTCACGCGCGTAGATATTCCCGCGCAGCTTAAGGGCGCGCTGTTCCTGGTGAGCGACGAGCACGGCGTGGTGCCTGCCGCCGACGCTGACGCCGCCGAGTCCGATGCCGCGACGGTCGCCTTCTTTGCCGATGGCTACGAAAAGCTCCGCGCCCGCCGCTAAATGATTTTTCTGGGACGGGGATTTTATAATCATGTAATCCCCGCGCCCGCCGCGAGCGAGGGCCGAGCCGAACGCTTTCGTTCGCGAACAGTTCTGTCACCTTAATGCCGCGCGAGGCGCGCACCGGCGACTTCGCGGCAATAATGGCTGTAAGACAACCAAGAGGGGGAGCGGGATCCATGGCACTGATCTATATCGTTGAGGACGATGAGCCCATTCGTCGCGAACTTGCCGGCATCCTTGTCCGTGCCGGTTTTGAGGTCGAGGCCTGCGAATCGTTCGAGCACGTCTCGCGTGATATTCTCGCTGCCTCGCCCGACCTGGTGCTGCTCGACCTCACGCTTCCCGTCAAAGACGGCCAGCATATCTGCCACGAAGTCCGCCGCGAATCCGAGGTCCCCATCATCGTTCTCACGTCGCGCACGACCGAGATCGACGAGGTCATGGCCATGACACTCGGCGCAGATGACTTTATCTCCAAGCCCTATAGCGCACGCGTGCTCGTGGCGCGCATCAACGCGCTGCTGCGCCGCACCACTGCGGCAGGCGAGCGCAGCACCATGGTCCACAAGGGGCTGGAGCTCGACCTTGCCCGCTCCACGGTTACCAATACGACAACCGGCGACAGTACCGAGCTCACCAAAAACGAACTGCGCATTCTCTCGCTGCTCTTGGGCCGCGCGGGCAAGATCGTCTCGCGCTCGGCCATCATGCAGGACCTGTGGGATTCCGATGCCTTCGTGGACGACAACACGCTCACCGTCAACATCAACCGCCTGCGTGCGACGCTCGACAAGATCGGCATTAAGGGATACCTCACCACGCACCGCGGCCAAGGCTATTCGGTTTAGGACCCGGCCATGTCGTTTGGCAAGTTCTTTAAAGACGCGTTGCTGCCCGTCGTCGTGTGGACGTGCGGCGTGTTGCTGAGCTGCTTTGTGCTGACGGTCGCCGGTGCTCCCGCATCTATCGTGATCGTGGCAATCGGCGTGTCCTTTGCCTTTGGCATGCTGGGTATCGTGATCGAATATACGCGCCGTCGCCGCTTTCTGCGCCAGCTGGAGCGTGCGGCCGAGGAGCTGGAGAGTCCCGCGTGGGTGCAGGAGATGGTGCAATGCCCAACCTATGCCGAGGGCGAGCTCGAGTACGAGGTCCTGCGCCGGGTGGGCAAAGCCGCCTGCGACGAGGTTGCCGAAGGCCGGCGCCAGACCGACGACTATCGCGACTATATCGAGAGCTGGGTCCACGAGGCCAAGCTGCCCCTGGCGGCCGCTCATCTGATTTTGGAAAACCTGGACGGCAGCGAAGACGACCTGTCGCGTGTGGATGACCTGGGTCGCGAGCTGGCTCGCGTGGAACATTATATCGACCAGGCGCTGTACTATGCGCGCTCGGAAGTCGTGGAACGCGACTACCTGATTCGCCGCTGGGATCTCAAGACCTTGGTGACGGGTGCGATTAAAGCCAACGCGCGTGAGCTCATTGCGGCGCACGTGGCTCCGGTGTGCGAGAACCTCGATTTCGAGGTCTTTACCGACGAAAAGTGGCTCGAGTTTATCCTGGGCCAGCTCATTCAGAACAGCATTAAATATGCGCGCGAGGACGGCGCAAAGATCGTGTTTTCGGGCGCGTTGTTGGACGAAGGTCTGGCGAGCGAGCGCATCGAGCTCACCGTTGCGGACAACGGCTGCGGCGTGTGTGTGGCAGACCTGCCGCGCGTGTTCGAGAAGGGCTTTACCGGCGACAACGGCCGCACCACCAAGCGCGCAACAGGCATCGGCCTCTATCTGGTGGCGCGCCTGTGCTCCAAGATGGGCATCGATGTCACCGCGGCATCCGACCCCGGCGAAGGCTTTGTCGTAACATTCGCCTTCTCGACCAACAAGTTCCAATATTTCGAGTAACGCACGCGGCAGACGCCCGCCCAAACAAAAACGTGCCGCCTCAAACAAAACGTGCCGCCCCAAACGGGGCGGCACGCCATCTTTTATCAGCCAACTCGCTGAAGTACGGTGACGAAGGCACAAGGCCGGGAGGGGTTATCAAAGCCGACATCCCGCAGCCGCGAAGCGGCGAGGACGTCGGCGTGATAACCCCGCAGGCCTTGCGCCGGCGGGAAGGAACCTACTTCACGACCAAGATGTCGCAGTCGGTGTTGCGCAGCAGGAACGTCGAAATCGAACCCAGGAGCGCATACTTGATCGAGGACAGGCCGCGGGCGCCGCAGAGCACCAGGTCGGGCTTGACCACGTCGAGCATCTCGTCCTTGAGCGTCTCGCGAATGCGGCCGGCGCGAATCATGACCTCGACCTCGGGAATGTCGGGATTGGCCTTGGCCTCTTCGAGCTGCTTGGCGATGGAGTTCTTAAATGCCTCCTCTAGGCCGTTGACCAGGTCGACCGGATAGGAGCCGGCGCTCTCGAGTGCCGTGGAATCGATAACGTGGCCGATAATCAGCTTGGCGCCGTTGTTCGCGGCGACCTTGATGGCGCGTGCGAGCACAAAATCCTGCTGCTCAGTACCGTCGAGTGAAACAAATACCTTGGTGTAGCCCTCGTTCATGGTTTCCTCCTTGGTCTATCGCACGGGCGCGGGGCTCGTGCGTCGGGCGGGCGCGGGTGCGTTGACCGCCGGACACTTTATCTTGTTGCAGTTATACCCAAGGATTTCGGTTTAACTGCTCGCAATTCTGTGAACGGGCGAGTTTTTTGGTAAGGGTAGGCGCGGTCGCACCGCCAACGGTTGATAATGGGACATCGCCCGCATCGTCCGCAGAACATCTACCGGCGGGTGTCTAACGAGGGGGTCCCTTTGGATATTATCGAGCTTCTAAAATCTGCCTTCATGGGCCTGGTCGAGGGCATCACCGAATGGCTGCCCGTTTCGTCGACGGGTCACATGATCTTGGTGGACGAGTTCGTCAAGATGAACGTGAGCGAGACGTTCTGGAATATGTTCCTGGTCGTGATTCAGCTCGGCGCCATTCTGGCCGTCTGCGTGCTGTTTTTCCACGAGCTCAACCCGTTCTCGCCCAGCAAGGGCAAGGAGGGCCGTCGCGACACCTGGGTGCTGTGGGGCAAGATTGTGCTCGGTTGCATTCCTGCGGCGGCGATCGGCCTGCCGCTCAACGACTGGATGGAGGAGCATTTCTACAACGCTCCCGTCGTGGCGCTGGCGCTCATTGTGTACGGCGTGCTGTTTATCGTGATCGAGAACTGGCGCGCGAGCAAGCGCGAGGAAATGGCCGTTGCCGGTTCGTTTGGTTCGCGTGCTGTGGTGTCGGGTGGACGTCCCGCCGGTGCACACTTTGCGGCGCCCGCCACGGCTACCGCTGAGGATGAGGACGATGACGAGAATCTGGACTTTGGTTCCATCGCCACGTTCGAGGATCTAAGCTGGAAGACTGCGCTGGGTATCGGCTGCTTCCAGGTGCTTTCGCTGGTGCCTGGTACGTCTCGCTCCGGTTCTACCATCATCGGCGGCCTGCTGCTGGGCTGCACGCGTTCGGTGGCGTCCAAGTTCACGTTCTTCCTGGCCATCCCTGTCATGTTTGGCGCGAGTGCGCTCAAGCTGGTCAAGTACTTCATCAAGGGCGGCACGTTCGGCACCAACGAGATCGCCATTTTGGGCGTGGGCTGCGTTGTTGCCTTTGTGGTTTCGCTCATCGCCATCAAGTGGCTCATGGGCTTCGTCCGCCGTCACGACTTTAAATGCTTCGGTGTTTACCGCATCATCCTGGGCATCGTAGTGCTCGCATACTTCTTCGTTCTGGAGCCGATGCTCGGCCTTTAACTTAGTCGACGCTGCGCGGCGGCCAGAGCGACAGCTTGTCATTCAAAGAGGGTGGCATGACCAAAAGGTCTATGCCGCCCCCTTTTCATGCCAATTTGTTCGCCCTGACCGTCGCTCGCTGCTGCTGCCATGACATCGGCGGTTTCGTGATTGTCAATAGATTGGTGCAAAGTAACCTGACCCCATTGCGCCAAATCCGCTGGGGCGGGCCTGACGGTGGCGCACGGAGTCGTGGTGTGATTTGCGTTGGTGTCCGTGCGGCTCGGTATACTGGTACGGCTCAAACTATGGCGCTGCCCGCAGGCGCGCCGTCCGTCAGATGAGGAGTCGCCCATGACCCAGCCCTTGCCCTGGGAAAAGAACACCACGGTACCCGTGCCTCCCGCGCCGGAACCCGTGCCACTCGATGCATACGCCGCCCCCGCCGCACCGGAGCCCGAACTCGTCCCGCTCGACATCTACGACGCTCCCGCGCCGGCTCCTGCGCCCGCAAAGCCGCTCGTCGATATCGACAGTCTAAATCCTGCCCAGCGCGAGGCGGTCCTCACCACCGAGGGTCCGCTGCTGGTACTTGCCGGCGCCGGCTCGGGCAAGACCCGCGTCCTGACCTTCCGCATCGCACATATGCTTGGCGACCTGGGCGTTAAGCCCTGGCAGGTTCTGGCCATCACGTTTACCAACAAGGCCGCGGCCGAGATGCGCGAGCGTCTGGCAGCACTCATCCCCAGTGGCACCCGCGGCATGTGGGTGTGCACCTTCCACGCCATGTGCGTGCGCATGCTGCGCGAGGACGCCGACCTGCTGGGCTATACCGGTCAGTTCACCATCTACGATGACGACGACTCAAAGCGCATGGTGCGCGACATTATGCAGGCGCTCGGCATTGAGCAAAAGCAGTTCCCCATCAACATGATCCGCAGCAAGATCAGCTCGGCCAAAAACGCCATGATCGGGCCCGAGGACATGCTCAAATCCGCCGACAGCCCCAATGACAAAAAGGCCGCGCAGGTTTACCTGGAGCTGGAGCGACGCCTGCGCGCCGCCAATGCGATGGACTTTGACGACCTGCTCGTGCGCGCGCTCGAGTTGCTGCGCACCCGCCCCGAGGTGCTCGACAAGTACCAGGAGCGCTTCCGCTACATTAGCGTCGACGAGTATCAGGACACCAACCACGTCCAGTACGAGATCGCCAACCTGCTGGCCGCCAAGTACCAAAATCTCATGGTCGTAGGCGACGATGACCAGTCCATTTATAGCTGGCGCGGCGCCGACATCACCAACATCCTGGACTTTGAGAAGGACTTTAAAAACTGCAAGACCGTCAAGCTGGAGCAGAACTATCGCTCCACGGGTCACATCCTGAGCGCCGCCAATGCCGTTGTTCGCCACAACTCGCAGCGCAAGGACAAGCGCCTGTTTACGGCCGAGGGCGATGGCGAGAAGATCCAGGCCTTCCAAGCGAGCGACGAGCGCGACGAGGGCCGCTGGATTGCCGGTGAGATCGAAAAGTTGCACTCTAAGGGCACGAGCTACGACGACATCGCTGTGTTCTATCGCACCAACGCCCAGTCGCGTATCCTCGAAGATATGTTCCTGCGCGCGGGCGTGCCCTACAAGATCGTCGGTGGCACGCGATTCTTCGACCGCGCCGAGATCCGCGATGTCATGGCCTACCTCAAGATGATCGTGAACCCGGCCGACGAGATGAGCGTCAAGCGTGTCATCAACACGCCGCGCCGCGGCATCGGCTCCACTTCGATTCAAAAGATTGAGCAGCTGGCACGCGACAACCGCTGCTCGTTCTTCCAAGCCTGTGAGATTGCGACGGCCGAGACGGGCATGTTTAGCGCCAAGGTGCGCAATGGCCTGTCGAGCTTTGTGGCGCTGGTGCGCGAGGGCCGGCGCATGGACGGCGAGCTCAAGGACGTCGTCGAGATGATTGTCGACAAGACGGGCCTGCTGCAGGCGTTCCGCGCCGAGGGCACCATGGAGTCCGAGAGTCGCGCCGAGAACATCCAAGAATTCCTGGGCGTCGCTGCCGAATTTGAGGAGACGCACGAGGATATCGAAGGCACGCTCGAGAGCTTGGAAGAGCTGCGCGCTGCCGGTGTTGCCGATGTGCCTGCCGACGCTGAGTCCGAGCCCGTTGTGGTGAGCGCACCTGCGCCCGAGCCCGGCCCGTCTGCGCCCGCGTCTTCGTTTGAGGCGCTCGTTGGCGCGCGTGACGCCGCGGGCTCCAATCCGCTCGATAGCTTGGCCGCTCCGGCACTGTCTCCGCAGGATGCCCTGGCTGCCGCCATCGCGGGCAACGCCTATGCCGCGCCGACTGAGCTGCCGGCGGGCACCGTGCATGCCGACGAGATCGAGCGCATCTACGGCCCGCTCACCTGCAGGGCGCTGCCTGCACTCATGGAGTGGCTGGCCCTGCGCTCCGACTTGGATTCTCTGGCCGGCGAGACGCATGCCATCACCATGATGACCATTCACTCCGCCAAGGGCCTGGAGTTCCCCGCGGTGTTCGTGGCCGGCATGGAGGAAGGCATCTTCCCGCACGTGCACGACTTTGGAGGCAGTGATGATCCGGGCAAGCTCGAGGAGGAGCGTCGTTTGGCCTACGTCGCCATCACGCGTGCTCGCAAGCGCCTGTTCTTGACTTACGCCGCTACGCGCCGCACCTACGGCTCGACCTCTGCCAACCCGCGCTCGCGCTTCCTCAACGAGATTCCGTTTGAGGACATCGAGTTTAGCGGCATTGGTTCCGCCGGCTTTGAGGGCACGGGCTGGGAGAAGCGCGGCGACCGACACGGTACCTTTGGCTCGGGCATGGGCTCGGATATGTATGGCGGCAAGGTGTTTGGCTCGCATACGCGCTCGACCGGCGGTTCCGGCTCGCGCGGCGGGTCGAGCTTCGACGATTTCTTTGGTGGCAGCACTTATGGCACCGAGCGCCATCGTGGGGTCTCGCCCGACGCCGGCCGTGTTGCCTCGACCTTTGGCTCGGGCGCGCCGCGAGCCAAAAAGCCGTCGTCCAAGGTGTCGCCGACGGTGGAGCGCAAGGTCGATCGCGCCAGTGCATCGCAGGACTTTGCCGCGGGCGATACCGTGAGCCACAAGACCTTTGGCACGGGTACCGTGATCTCGGTCGCGGGAGACATGATCGAGGTTCAATTCGAAAAGACCGGACAGACCAAAAAGCTTATGAAGGGCTTTGCGCCTATAGTGAAACTGACCTAGGCGGCTTTCCCAGGCACGGCACCTCGGCCCTCAATCGTCGGGCATGACCTCAAGGTCTATGCCCTCCTCTTTCAGGCCGATCTGCCGCACCTGGAAAACCCGTACATCCGGCTAGGCGGGCGCGCCGGAGGCTTTGGTCGCCTGCTCGGGCAGTCCTGCGCAAGACGGAGAGCACATTAAGTGCTCTCCTTTGCGTGCGGAACTCGCGACCGATGTTGCCCTATACGCCCGCCCAGGTCCTTAGATAACGTTGCTTGCTGGCGTCGCTCTGCTCGTCCGCTTTTTGGTTTGGAGAGCCGGGTGGGCTGATAAATAGATATGAGTAGGGGCTCCTCCGTTGATGGACGGGAGAGCCCCTTGTTGCGTTTGGGTTGTTGTTGTGACCTAGAGGTGGCTGATGATCAGTTCCATCTTGCCTTCGAGGTCGATGGAGGTGACGGTGCTCGGGGCCAGCAGATGGCTTCCCTTGTGGACGGGGTCGCCGCAGATGGTGCCTTCGCCGTCGATGACTGACAGGCACATGAAGGGCCAGTGCTGGTCGAGGGTCTTGCTGCCGTTGACGCGCACGCGATCGACGGTGTAGCAGGGGTTGGACTCGAGTTCGGTTACGCCGTCCACCTCGGGCGCGGTCACCGTGCCGTCGGTCGGAGCCTGAACATCAAAATCAATGCAGTCGAGGCTCTGCTCAATGTGCAGCGGGCGCAGCTTGCCGTCGGTGCCCGGGCGGTCGTAGTCGTACAGGCGATAGGTCACGTCGCTCGACTGCTGCGTCTCCAAAATGAGCGTGCCGGTCTTGATGGCGTGCACAGTACCGGAGTCAATCTGGAAAAAGTCGCCCTTGTGGATTGGCAGCACGTTGAGCATGTCATCCCAGCGCCCGTCCTCGATCATCTGTGCGGCCTCGGCGCGGTCATGCGCGCGCTGTCCGACGATGATTGTGGCGCCGGGCTCGCAATCCAGCACGTACCAGCACTCGGTTTTGCCCAGGCTGCCGTTTTCGTGCTCGGCGGCGTACTCGTCGTTGGGATGAATCTGGATCGAAAGGTCGTCCTTGGCGTCCAGAATCTTAATGAGCAGCGGGAACTCCTTGCTCTCGCAGTTGCCAAAGAGCTCACGGTGCTCGGACCACAGCCACGACAGCGTGTGGCCGGCATACGGGCCCTCCGCAATCTGGCAGTCGCCGTTGGGGTGGGCCGAGATGGCCCAGCACTCACCGATGGGGCCCTCGGGAATGTCGTAACCAAACACGGTCTCCAGCTGGCGGCCGCCCCAGATCTTCTCGTGGAAGATCGGCGTCAGTTTAATCAAATCGGACATGTGCATACTCCCATAAGGTTGTGCGGGTGCCGCGTAAGAGAGCTCAAAACGGACACCAACCGGATTACAAAACTAGGCCAGCGTTACGTTGTGCAGCTCAAAGCGGTCGCCTACGTTGTGCGAGATAGAATATTCAAACGCGGTGCCGCTATCCAAGAAGCCAATCTGGTTGAGTTCGAGCAGGGGAGAGCCGGGTTTGGTATCCAGGCGCTCAGCCTCTTCCTCAGTTGCCGCGACAGCGCGAATGGTGCGATGGAAGCTCGAAATCTTCAGCCCGCATTGCTCGCGGATAAAGCCGTAGACCGATCCGTACAGGTCCTTCTTTTTAAGGCCCGGAATCAGCTCGAGTGGCATATAGGTGTACTCAATAACGATGGGCTGACCATCGACCTCGCGTACGCGCACGATGTGATAGGCAAAGTCGTCTTCGGCCATTCCCAGCTGGGTCGCAACCTCTGCCGGCGGATTGACGATCGAGAAATCGTAGACCACCGAGGTCACTTTCTCCCCGCGATGCTCGTACGAAAAGCCTTGGGCACGGTCGTTCTTGCCTTGGAAAAACACCTGGCCGGGAAGTCCCGCCGTGTCCTTGACGTAGGTGCCCGATCCGCGCCGGCTGGTAATAAGGCCTTCCTCGGTGATCTGCTCAATCGCGCGCTTGACGGTGATCTTGGAAACGCTATACAGCTCGCAAAACTCTACGACGGTGGGCAGTTTGTCGCCCGGCTTAAGGGAGCCGTCCTCGATGCTTCGACGGATATCTGCAGCTATCGCCTCGTATTTGGGAATCATGCAATCCTCCCTTCATATTTGCGTTGATATAAAGAGAGTATACCTACTTAAAAAGTATCCATATGGCTTTCATCAAAGAAGTTCGATAAAGAAAAATAAAAAAGACGCTTTACATAATAAATTAGAGCGCTATAGTTACAGACAACAAGCGAGATGCATTGGCGTTTGCTTGTGCTGTTTGGGGACGGATTTGTTTTGGCGGGCAGGGTATCCAGATACCTGGTGCGCGCCCGCGCCGGATTGCCTGCCAAAGCAAGCCCGTCTCCAACCGAAAGCTCTAGACACGAAAGCGAGGACTTTGATGGCTCAGTATCAGCTGCCCCGTGACTTCTTCTTTGGCGCTGCTATGTCCGGCCCACAGACTGAGGGTCAGTGGAACCAGGGCGGCAAGCTCGAGAACCTGTGGGACACCTGGTCCATCCAGGATCTGGGTTCGTTTTACAACTGCGTTGGCTCTTATGCCGGCAATGACTTTATGGCCAAGTACCAGGAAGACTTTCGCATTTTGAAGAACTTGGGCCTGAATACCTATCGCACTTCCATCCAGTGGAGCCGTCTGCTCGATGCCGACGGCAACCTCAACGAGGAGGGTGCTGCGTGGTATCACGAGCTGTTCCGCGCCTCTCGCGAGGCCGGCCTGGAGCCGTTTGTCAACTTGTACCACTTTGACATGCCCACCTACCTCTTTAACCGTGGCGGCTGGGAGAGCCGCGAGGTCGTCGAGGCTTACGCGCATTACGCCGACGTCGCCTTCCACGAGTTTGGCCAAGAGATTAAGTACTGGTTTACCTTTAACGAGCCCATCGTCGAGCCCGAGCAGCGCTATCAGGAGGGCGTGTGGTTCCCGCAACTCCACGACTTCAACCGCGCTCGCACCGTGCAGTATCACATCTCGCTGGCACATGCGCTGGCCGTGGCCAACTATCGTCGCGCCTATGACGAGGGCGTTATTCGCGCCGATGCCAAGATCGGCATGATCAACTGCTTTACCCCGGTCTACACCAAGGAGAACCCCAGCGAGGCGGATCTCGAGGCCGTGCGTATGACTAGTGGTATCAACAATCGCTGGTGGCTCGACCTCATTACCAAGGGCGAGCTTCCCGCCGACGTGCTCGACAGCTTGGCCGAGGGCGGCGTTAAGCTTCCGTTCCGCGCCGGCGACCAAGAGATTCTCAAGCAGGGTGTTGTCGACTGGCTCGGCTGCAACTACTACCACCCCACGCGCGTTCAGGCGCCGGCGAGCAAGATCGACCAGTACGGCCTACCGCACTTTGCCGACGAGTACGTATGGCCCGACGCCGTTATGAACGAGAGCCGTGGCTGGGAGATCTACCCGCAGGGCCTCTACGACTTTGGCATGGACTGCGCTAAGAACTACCCCGATCTTGAGTGGTTCGTTTCCGAGAACGGCATCGGCATCATGGACGAATACAAGAACCGTGACGCCGAAGGAACCATCCAGGATGACTACCGCGTCGACTTTGTACGTCAGCACCTGGAGTGGGTGGCCAAGGCAATTGCCGAGGGCGCCAAGTGCCGCGGATACCATTACTGGGCCGTCATCGATAACTGGTCTTGGGCTAATGCCTTTAAGAACCGTTACGGTTTTGTCGAGGTCGACCTTATGGACGGCTATAAGCGCCGCCTTAAGAAGTCGGCGGCTTGGCTCAAACAGGTTGCCACAACCCACGTGGTTGATTAGCGACCGGGCGAACGCCCAGACCGCGCGCTGCCGCGCGCAACACATGGCACATCTGGTGGCAGAGGGCGACAGGCCACCGTGCGCATAGGAAAAGGCCGGATTTGAAAGTTAGGAGCAATCATGGCCAGTGACAACGGAAAGAGCTTCCTCGACAAGTTTGCCGAGGTCTCTGCAAAGGTGGGAAACCAGGTTCACCTGCGTTCCCTGCGTGACGCCTTCGCGACCATCACGCCGCTCTATATCCTTGCGGGTATCGCGGTTCTTATCAACAACGTCGTGTTCCCTCTGTTCCCGCTCGATGCGGCGGGTCTTGCCAATCTTCAGACGTGGGGTTCGGCAATTACGCTGGGCACCCTCAACGTCTCTGCAATTATCTTGGCCGGATTGATTGGCTACAGCCTCGCTAAGAACAAGCGTTTCGATAACCCGCTCGCTTGCGTGGTCGTCGCTATCTCTGCTTTCGTCATCATGATGCCGCAGCAGATCACCGCCACGCTTGCCGCCACGAGCCCGCTGCTCACCGACAAGATCACCTCCGCCGAGGTCACGGGCGCCCTTTCGACTGCCAACACCGGCACCAACGGTCTGTTCTCGGCTATTATCATCGCCCTGCTTTCCGTCTCGCTCTTCATCAAGATTTCTGGCGTCGAGAAGCTCAAGGTTAAGCTGGGCGAGGGTGTGCCTCCCGCGGTCTCCAACTCCTTCAACGTCATGATCCCGATGCTGCTCAACCTCGCGATCTTCGCTCTTGCCGCAGCCCTGCTCGCCGTGTGCGCCGGCACCGATCTGTGCACCATCATCTCTACGTGCATCTCCAACCCGCTCAAGAACATCATGAACGCCGGTCCGTGGGCTGTTATCCTCATCTACACCCTTGCTAACCTGCTGTTCTGCGTCGGTATTCACCAGTCCACCATCTCTGGCGCTACCGTCGAGCCGATCCTGACCATGCTCATCGTCGACAACATGGCTACCTTTGCCGCCGGTGGCACCATCCAGCCCGATCACTACATGAACATGCAGATCGTTAACAGCTTCGCCCTCATCGGCGGCTCGGGCTGCACCCTCATGCTTCTGCTCGACACGCTCCTGTTCTCCAAGAACAAGGCTTCCGAGACTGTTTCCAAGATGGCTATCCTGCCTGGTCTGTTCAACATCAACGAGCCGGTTATCTACGGTTACCCCATCGTGTACAACCTGCCGCTCATGATTCCGTTTGTCCTTCTTCCCGATCTGTTCATCGGCATCACCTATGGCCTGACCTGCGCGGGTATCATTAGCCCTTGCATCGCCCAGGTGCCCTGGACTATGCCTCCCGTCATCAATGCCCTGCTCGCTACGGGCTTTGACTGGCGCGCCGGCGTGTGGCAGGCTCTCGAGATTGTCATTGGCATGGCCGTCTACCTGCCCTTTATGAAGATTTCCGAGAAGGCAATCGCCAAGCAGGAGGCTCTCGCCGAGTAGTACGCCTAACGTTCGTCCCTTTCACCTTTGCGGGCGCCGGTACGCGGTGCCGGTGCCCGCAGCTCTCTCCCTTGCGTAAAGATGCAGGGGGGTGGGAACAATAGCCGCAAAGAATGAAACCAGTCGTCGTCTGCGCGCCGCGCAGTTATAAGGAGGAAACCATGAAGAAGATCATGCTCTGCTGCAATGCCGGTATGTCCACGAGCCTGCTGGTCCAGAAGATGCAGGCCGAGGTTGCAAACCGTGGTCTGGATATCGAGATCGAGGCTCGTCCCATGAACGAGGCCCACGATCACCTGGACGAGTGCGACATGTTGCTGCTTGGCCCGCAGATCGGCTACACCAAGGGCGATTTTGAGAAGGAGGCCGCTGGCCGCTTCCCGGTCGAGGTCATCAACATGGTCGACTACGGCCGCATGAACGCTGCCGGCATCATCGACCACTGCGTCAGCGTGATGGGCTAGGTGCAGCATATGGAGGATATGAACGAGTTGCAGATGACCTGCTTCGAGATCATCAGCTACGTCGGTACCGCCAAGAGCATGTACATCAATGCCGTGCAAAAGGCCAAGGAGGGCGATTTTGACGCCGCCGAGGAGCTTATCAAGCAGGGCGACGAGGCCTATAACGGTGGCCACGATGTCCATATGGGGCTTCTGAAGAAGGAGGCCAACGGCGAGCGTAACGGCGAGGCCCCGTTGATTCTGCTGCATGCCGAGGACCAGATGGCCGGCACCGAGACCATGCGCGTCATGGCGACGGAGCTCATCGAGATCCACAAGCAGCTGCAGGCGCTTCAGGCCTAGTCGGCGTTATCGCCGCGATGGACCGTGCAGTCCAACAGACAATACAGTCCCTTTCACGGGCGCCGGGAGCCTCCGCCTCTCGGCGCCTTTATTTTTGGGAATGGTCTTGCGCGGTCTGTTGAGCGGACATTCGCGTTTTCCCAGATAAAACCTGCCAAAACAAACCTGTCCCTTTTTGGCAGGTTTTTGCCTTGGGAGCGGTACCATACTGGCAATGTTTAAACGAGAAAGGTGGGCTCCCATGGAACCTAAGCAGTACTACATCGGCATTGACGTCGGCGGCACTTCGGTTAAGGAGGGCCTGTTCGACGAGGATGGCAACCTGCTTGCCAAGGCCAGCGTGCCCACGCCTCCCATCGTTGACGCTGCGGGCTTTGCCGCGGTGACCGAGGCTATCGACCAAGTGGTCGCCAAGGCACAGATTCCGCGCGCCTTTGTGGCAGGCATTGGCCTGGCCGTTCCGTGCCCCATCCCGGCTTCGGGCGATGCCAAGGTCAAGGCCAACATTGCCATTAACCTGCCCGAGCTTAAGATCGCCATTCAGGAGCACTGCCCCGACGCGGTCGTTAAGTACGAAAACGATGCCAACGCCGCTGCCATGGGCGAGGCCTGGCTCGGCTCTGCCAAGGGCGTGCAGAACGTGGTGATGGTCACTATCGGTACTGGCGTGGGCGGTGGCGTTATCGTCAACGGCGATGTGGTATCGGGCGTCGTGGGCGCCGGCGGCGAGATCGGTCATATGTGCCTGAATCCTGCCGAGGAGCGCACCTGCGGCTGCGGCGGCCATGGCCACCTAGAGCAGTATTCCAGCGCCACCGGCGTGGTGAGCAACTACCTTGCCGAGTGTGAGAAGGCGGGCGTCGAGCCCATCGAGCTCACCGGCCCCTCCGATTCCAAGGACGTGTTCCAGGCCTGCCGCGAGGGCGACAAGCTCGCGCTGGCGGCTGCCGACACCATGGCCGACTATCTCGGCCGTGCCCTGGCGCTTATTGCCAACGTGGTCGACCCCGAGATGTTCCTGATCGGCGGCGGCGCTTCCGCTTCGGCCGATGTCTACCTCGACGCGGTTCGCGAGCACTTCCAGCACTATGCGCTTTCCGCCTCGCGCGAAACGCCCATCGAGGTCGCCTCGCTCGGCAACGATGCCGGCATCATCGGTGCCGCCTACGTAGCCCTGCGCGCCGCCGGCAAATAGCTGGCGCAAGGGGGGGCAGATTAGTTTGCACCACATGGTGCAGAGGGGACAGACTTTGCCCCAGCGCCTGCCCCAATTTGTGCCGCGCCCCTTCCATCTCATAGGGTTTGGCGTCAGCGTGCTACCATAGCTACGTCCAAGTACACATATCAAGTGGAGGATTTCCATGGCAAACGTTCTTGTCTTTGGTCACCAGAACCCCGATAACGACGCCATCATGAGCGCCGTCGTCCTGTCCCAGCTACTCAACCAGGTTGAGTATGCCGGCAATACCTATGAGGCCTGCGCCCTGGGCCAGCTTCCGGCCGAGTCCGCCAAGCTGCTCGCCGACGCCGGCATTGCCGAGCCCCGCGTGATCGAGTCCGTCGAGGCCGGTCAGCTCGTCGTCCTCACCGACCACAACGAGTCCGCCCAGTCCGTCGCCGGTCTTAAGGACGCCACGGTCTTTGGCGTCGTCGACCATCACCGCATCGGCGACTTCGAGACCGCCGGCCCGCTGCACTACATCTGCCTGCCCTGGGGCTCCAGCTGCACCATCGTCACCAAGCTCGCCGGCGTGCTCGGCGTTGAGCTTTCCGACGTTCAGGCCAAGCTGCTGCTCTCGGCCATGATGACCGACACGCTCATGCTCAAGAGCCCCACCACCACCGATGTCGACCGCGCCGTTGCCGCCAAGCTCGGCGAGCAGGTGGGCGTCGACCCGGTCAAGTTTGGCATGGAGGTCTTCCTCACCCGTCCGTCCGGCTCCTTCACCGCAGCCGAGATGGTCGGCAACGACATCAAGATGTTCGAGCCCGCTGGCAAGAAGCTGCTCATCGGCCAGTACGAGACCGTCGACAAGACCCGCGCACTCGGCATGATCGACGAGATTCGCGAGGCCATGCGCGCCTACGCCGCCGAGAAGGGTGCCGACGGCATCGTCCTGTGCATCACCGACATCATGGAGGAGGGCTCGCAGGTCCTGCTCGAGGGCGAGACCGAGGCCGCTCAGAAGGGCCTGGGCATTGCCGACGAGCGCGACGGCGTCTGGATGCCGGGCGTCCTCTCCCGTAAGAAGCAGGTCGCCGCCCCCATCATGGCCGCCTGCTAGGTTTAGTTGACCAAACGCCACGACCGGATCGCGGACGCCCCGCGCTCCGGTCGTTTTTTTGTGCACGGCGCCGCGTCGTCTCTTGGACAGGCGTGCCCGTGCCGCTGAGCAAATAATGTTCAACCTGTGGTTCCGCTTTTCGGCCAAGCCTGCGTGCTTGTCGTGCAGGGTAGGCTAGATGCAAGCGTAATACGTTAGAGCGCGGCGCTGCCACTTGGGCGGGCCGTGCTTTTTTAAGACGGGAGCCATCCCGTGAAAGGAGCCGCCCATGGCAGCAACTGAGCAGCTGTTCAACGTTCGTGAGCGCAAGCGCTTTGAACGTCACGACATCTGGGAGCGCATTGCCGAGAACGGCACGATTTCCGCCGCCGTCATGGTGATCGCCGCCATCGCCGCCGTCATCTGTGCCAACACCGATGCCTACGAGGCCATTCATCACTTTTTGGAGACCCCGCTGTATGTGGGTCTGGGCAACCTTACGGCCGGTCTTACCGTTGAGCTTTTCGTCAACGACTTCCTTATGGCGATCTTCTTCTTGCTGGTGGGCATCGAGCTCAAGTACGAGATGACGGTCGGCGAGCTCAAGAACCCGCGTCAGGCCATGCTTCCCATGCTGGCAGCCGTGGGCGGCGTCGTCGTTCCCGCCTGCATCTACCTGATCTTTAACCATGCCGGCGCCCGCAACGGTTGGGCTATCCCCATGGCAACCGATATTGCCTTTGCGCTGGGCGTGTTGTCGCTTTTGGGCAATCGCGTGCCCAACGGCGTGCGCGTGTTCTTCTCGACGCTCGCCATCGCCGACGACCTCATCTCCATCGCCGCCATCGCCATCTTCTACGGTCAGAGTCCCAATCCGTTTTGGTTGGGCGCCGCCGCGCTTGTGACCTGCGCGCTCGTGTGGCTCAACAAGACGCAGCATTACCGCCTTGCCCCGTATTCGGTACTGGGTCTGCTGTTGTGGTTCTGCATGTTCAAGAGCGGCGTACATGCCACACTTGCCGGCGTCATCCTGGCCTTTACCATCCCGGCCAAGTGCGGCGTCAAACTCGATAGCCTCACCGATTGGTTGGGCGAGTGCCTGCCGTTGCTCGATGACCGCTACGACGACGAGGCGCACATCCTGGGCCAGCATGACTTTACCGTCTCGACCACCAAGGTTGAGCGCGTCATGCACCGCGTGACCCCGCCGCTCATCCGCATGGAGCGTCTGATCTCCACGCCGGTCAACTTTGTGATCCTGCCGATCTTTGCGTTCGTAAACGCGCAGGTTCGCCTAGTGGGCGTGGACATGAGCACGCTGCTCACCGACCCGGTGACGCTCGGCGTGTACTTTGGCATGCTGCTGGGCAAGCCGATTGGCATCTTTGGCATGACGTTTGCCCTGGTTAAGTTCAAGATTTCCGAGCTGCCGCACAATGTCAACTGGCACATGATTGCCGGCGTGGGCATTCTGGGCGGTATCGGCTTTACCATGTCGATCCTCATTAGCGGACTTGCCTTCCCGACGGCCCAGTTTGAGGTCCTGGCCGCAAAGGCCGCCATTCTTGCCGGCTCTGTCACCGCTGCTGTGCTCGGCATGATCTACATGAGCGTGGTCTGCAAACACCCCGCGCCCAAGGACGAGTAAGAGCGCGAAAACCGGCTCCAGAACCGATTCGGGCGCGTTCAAAATGCGGATTCGGGCGGTGCTTGCCGCCTGCCAGACACGCCAGTGGTCAAAAAACGCCGTTTGTGAGTACTGTCACAAACGGCGTATCATTTTAGATGCGGAAAATAATGAACAAAGTTATAAGAACTGTACGTTAATGAGTGACCATCGACTTCCAATTTGGTGCTAGCTGACGGTGATTAGGAAGTTTCAAGTCGAGTTTTGCCGATTTCGACCAAGAATCGCTGCTACTAAAAAGGTAACAGTACTCATATTTGCCCTTTTTTGGCCACAAGCCCTAAAACAAGCCTCGCCAAGGTCGGGAAGCGGGCCAAATCGCCGGCCTCGAGGCTTATTCCACGGTTCCGTAGACGGCGCCCCAGCCGTGGGCGGCTAGGGCCGAGTTAAGCTGGTCACACAGCGACTGGCGGTCGTAGTAGCCGGGCGGCAAAAGGTTCACGATTTCCATGAGATCGGGCGCCAGGTCCAAGATTTCGGCCTGTACGATCAGATCCAGGCGGTCGATGGCGTGGCGGTCGTAAAACAGTCCGTCGACCAGGCGCTGCAGGTCGCCGAATTCCTCGGCTTGGAACGATCCGTACTCCATAGTGCCTCCTTGGGCGCCCCACGCCGGCATGCGCGGCGATTCGTAATTCATTGCGATGGACTTAATCTATCACGGCTTCATACCGTTGCGGCGGTGGCGGTCTATACTTAGACGAACTGCAACGTACCGCTTCGCGAAAGGTCGCACCCATGCAGACGATCTACCAGAAGATGGAAACCACCGAACTCGATGCCGCCATCGAGGCGCTCAAAGCCGAGGTCGCCGAGGTCAAGGCCAAGGGCCTGGCGCTCGATATGGCCCGCGGCAAGCCGTCGCCCTCCCAGGTGGACATCTCTCGACCCATGCTCGATATCCTCAATGCCGATGCCGATCTGCACGACGGCAACGTCGACTGCTCCAACTACGGCTGCTTTGAGGGCATTCCCTCGGCACGCAAGCTGGCGGGGGAGTTCCTGGGTTGCCCTGCCGAGCAGACGCTCGTGCTGGGTTCGTCGAGTTTGCTGATTGAGCACGACATCGCCGGCATGTTCTGGCGCTGTGGCTCGTGCGGCAGCGAGCCCTGGGACGCCTACGAGGCCGCGCACGACGGCAAGAAGGTCAAGTTCCTGTGCCCCGTTCCCGGCTACGATCGCCACTTTGGCATCACCGCCGACTTGGGCATCGAGAACGTCCCCGTCGCGATGACCGACAACGGCCCCGACATGGACGAGGTTGAGCGCCTGGTTGCCGCCGACGATTCCATCAAGGGCATCTGGTGCGTGCCCAAGTATTCCAACCCCACGGGCATCACCTTTAGCGAGGACACTGTGCGCCGCCTGGTCGAGATGCCCACGGCCGCGCCCGATTTCCGCATCTTTTGGGACAACGCTTACTGCGTGCACGACCTGTACGACGAGACCGACGAGCTCGCAAATATCTTTGACCTCGCTCGCGCGGCGGGCACCGAGGACCGCGTGGTGGCCTTTGCCTCGACGTCCAAGATCACCTTCCCGGGTGCCGGCATCGGCTTTATCGGTGCGAGCCCCGCGGTCATCGCCGAGTTCTCCAAGCGCCTCAAGGCCGGCCTGATCAGCGCCGACAAACTCAACCAGCTGCGTCACGTGCGTTTCCTCCCCACCATCGAGGCGGTCAAGGAGCACATGAAAAAGCATGCCGAGTTCCTGCGCCCGCGCTTTGAGTCCGTCGAGCGCAAGCTCACCGAGGGCTTGGGCGACACGGGTTGTGCCACCTGGACGCATCCCCGTGGCGGCTACTTTGTGAGCTTCGATGGCCCCGAGGGCTCGGCCCAGAAGGTCGCCGCGCTTTGCGCCGACCTGGGCGTCAAGCTCACGCCGGCTGGTGCCACCTGGCCCTATGGCAAGGATCCGCGCGACACCAACATCCGCATCGCGCCGAGCTATCCCACGGTCGAGGACCTGGAGGCCGCGCTCGACGTGCTGGTGCTGGCCGTTAAGCTTGTCGCTGCCGAGCTTGCGCGTGCCGAGCGCGCCTAACGCGTAGGGCCCCGCAAGTCCGCGCCCAGTACTTTTTGCACTCTCGATACGCAAAGGAGCACATACATGGATTTGGGTATTTCCACTAACCCTACGCCGGAGCTCTACACCATCAAGGTGACCGGTGAAATCGATATCTCTAATGCCGACAGCCTGCGTAACGCTATCGACTTGGCGCTCGAGCAGCCCACCGAGGCCGTCGAGCTCGACTTTGCCCAGGTGAGCTATATCGACTCGACGGGCATTGGCGTGCTCGTGGGCGCTGCTCATCATGCAGTCGATCACGGCAAGCGTTTTGGCTGCGTCAACGTGCAGCCCCCGGTGATGCGCGTGGTTCAGCTGCTGGGCGTCGACCAGGAGATCTCAATCACGGCGGCATAAGCCCTGCCCCAAAAGGGCGTGCCGTTTGGCATATGTTTGTGATGCGCTCGGACGTTTTGGCGTCCGGGCGCTATACTTGACCGAATGAATAGACGAGTTCCGGCCGAATGGCGCGGTGCGGGCTCGAATCACATCGAGCCTTGGAGGTATGTGTGTTTGGTATTGGAGAAGGTGAGCTGGCAATCATCGTGGTCTTCGGCTTTTTGCTGTTTGGCCCGGATAAGCTCCCGCAGATGGGCCGTACGATCGGCCGTGCCATCCGTCAGTTCCGCGAGACGCAGGAAAAGATGACGGCGGTTGTCCAGTCCGAAATCATCGATCCGGTAAGCGAGGCCGCTTCGGCTCCGGTCAAGCCCAAGAAGGCTGCCGTCGATGACGATTCCGATGCGGACGAGGATGCCGCCGAGACGGTAGCGCCCGCCAAGAAGGAGACCTTTGCCGAGCGTCGTGCCCGCCTTGCTGCCGAGAAGGCCGCGAGCGAGGCTGCCGCCGAGGGCGAGGGTGCTGCTGAGGAGTCCGAGGCTGAGGGTGCCGAGGCCGAGCCTGCCGCTGCCGCCGAGCCTGCCGTCGAGCCCGAGCCTGCTGCAGAGCCCGAGCCCGAGCTGGCAGAGCCCACGACGGCTGACCTCTACGCGCGTCGTCCCCGCAAGCGCAAGGCCGTCGTCGACCAGCTCGCTCGCGAGCTCGAGGCCGAGGACGCTGCCGAGACTGCTGCCGCCGACGCCCCGAAGGGAGGCGATGAGTAATGCCTATCGGACCTGCTCGTATGCCGCTCTTCGATCACTTGGGAGAGCTCCGTCGCCGCCTGACCATCGTGGTCGTGTCGGTGTTTGCCGCCGCCATCGTGCTGTACTTTGCCACGCCCGTGGTGCTCGATATCCTGGAAGACCCCATCCGCTCGTTTGTGCCGGACGGTAAGTTCTACATCACCACCACACTCGGCGGCTTTGGCCTGCGCTTCTCGCTGGCCATCAAGATGGCCGTGGTCATGTGCACGCCCATGATCATCTGGCAGATCCTGGCATTTTTCCTGCCGGCGCTGCGCCCCAACGAGCGCAAGTGGGTCGTGCCCACGGTGCTCGCCTCGACGGTGCTGTTCTTCCTGGGTGCCATCTTCTGCTATTTCATCATCATCCCGGCGGGCTTTGAGTGGCTCATCGGCGAGACCTCGGCCGTCGCTACGGCGCTGCCCGACCTGGAGAACTACGTCAACATGGAGCTGCTCTTTATGATCGGCTTTGGTGTGGCGTTTGAGCTGCCGCTCATCATCTTCTATCTGTCCGTCTTTCACATCGTGTCCTATGCGGCCTTCCGCAGCGCCTGGCGCTACGTGTACGTAGGCCTGCTTGTGGGCTCGGCTGTGATTACGCCCGACGGCTCGCCCGTTACGCTGGGTCTCATGTATGGCGCCCTGCTCTCGCTCTACGAGATTTCGCTCGCCATCGCTCGCGTGGTCATTACCGCGCGCGAGGGCAAGGAGGGCCTGTTCGTGAGCCGTCTGGACCTGTTCTCGGACGACGAGGACGACGAGGAGTAAATCGGTATGCACGAGGTTGGCATTGTCAACGGCATACTCGATACAGTGATTCGCGCGGCGCGTGGGGCGGGGGCCTCGCGCGCCGTTTTGGTAACGCTGCGTATCGGGGATATGACCGAGGTCGTGCGCGAGGCGCTTGACTTTGCGTGGGAGACGTTTCGCGACGAGGACCCGCTCACGCGCGGCTGCGAGCTTGCCGTGGAGGAAGTCCATCCACAAAGCGAGTGTCTGGACTGCGGTGAGGTCTTTGAGCACGACCGTTTCCATTGCCGTTGTCCCCAATGTGGCGGTGCCAACGTGCGTCTGCTGCATGGCCGCGAACTCGACATCGCAAGTATCGAGATCGAGACCCCCGACGATTAGCACGCTCGCCATCTAGCGATGGGGTATAAAAAGGCCAAAGTAAGGAGCGCTAAGTATGGCCGAGAAAACGATTGATATCGCGTCGCCGATTCTGTCGCGCAACGAGCGCCTAGCAGATCAGCTGCGTCAGCGGTTTGAGCAGACGAACACCTACGTGATCAATGTGCTGTCGAGCCCTGGCTCGGGTAAGACCACCACGATTCTGGGCACCAACGAGCGCCTGCGTGACAAAGCCAGCCTGCGCTGTGCCGTTATCGAGGGCGATATCGCCTCGGACGTCGACGCCATCACCATGAAGGAAGCCGGCATGCCCGCCATCCAGATCAACACGGGCGGCCTGTGCCACCTCGAGGGCAACATGATCATGGAGGCCGTCGACGCCTTCGACCAGGCCGTCGGTCTGGAGAACATCGACGTCATCTTTATCGAAAATGTGGGTAACCTGGTCTGCCCGGTCGACTTTGACCTGGGCGAGAACCTGTCCATCATGATCCTCTCGGTGCCCGAGGGCGACGACAAGCCCATCAAGTACCCGGGCATCTTCCAGCACGCCGGCGCGCAGCTGCTCAATAAGGTCGACGTGGCCCCGGCTTTCGATTTTGACATGGATAGGTATACTAAGACACTCGATGACCTCAATCCGCAGGCGCCGCGGTTTGCCGTGAGCGCGCGCAAGGGCGAGGGCATGGATGCCTGGTGCGATTGGCTCATCGGGCAGATTGAGCAAGCAAGGGCGTAAGTCGGCCGCCAAGAGGGCGGGCGCAGCCGCAGACACACGAGATAGGAGCCTCTTTTGAAGCTCATCATCGCTGAGAAAAACGACGCCGCGCGTCAGATCGCCGAGCGTCTGTCCACGGGTAAGCCCAAAAAGGACAAGGTGTACAACACCGCCATCTACCGTTTTGAGTGGAAGGGCGAGGAGTGCGTGACGATCGGCCTTGCCGGTCACATCCTGGCACCCGATTTTTGCGACAGTGTGCTGTTCGATAAAAAGTTGGGCTGGTATTCGGTCACGGAGGACGGCGAAATGCTGCCGGCCGATATGCCCGATGGCCTGGCCCGCCCGCCGTACGACACCAAGCGCAAGCCGTTCCTTGCCGATGGCATTTCCATCAAGGGCTGGAAGCTCGAGAGCCTGCCCTATCTCACCTGGGCGCCCGTCATTAAGCTTCCGGCCGAGAAAGAGCTCATCCGCTCGCTTAAGAACCTCGCCAAAAAGTCCGACAGCGTCATCATCGCCACGGACTTCGATCGCGAGGGCGAGCTGATCGGTTCGGACGCCCTCAACAAGGTGCGCGAGGTGGCGCCCGACTTGCCGGTCGCCCGCGCCCAGTATTCTTCGTTTACCAAGGCCGAGATCACGCAGGCCTTCGATAATCTCGTCTCGCTCGACCAGAATCTGGCCGACGCCGGCGAGAGTCGCCAGCACATCGACCTCATTTGGGGCGCGGTACTCACGCGCTATCTGACGCTCGCCAAGTTTGGCGGCTTTGGTAACGTGCGCTCTGCCGGCCGCGTGCAGACGCCGACACTCGCCCTGGTGGTCGAGCGCGAGCGCGAGCGCATGGCGTTTGTGCCCGAGGACTATTGGCAGATTCGCGGCATGGGTGCCGCTCAGGGTGCTGCCGAGGACGACCGCTTTAAGATCGCGCACAAGACGGCGCGTTTTACCGACAAAGATGCTGCTGAGACGGCGTATGGTCACGTCGACGGCGTCGCGACGGCAACCGTCGCCGCGGTGACCAAGCGCTCTCGCAAGCAGCAGCCGCCCACGCCGTTTGCGACCACCTCGCTGCAGGCTGCCGCCGCAGCCGAGGGCATCTCGCCTGCGCGTACCATGCGCATCGCCGAGTCTCTCTACATGGCGGGCCTCATCAGCTACCCGCGTGTCGATAATACCGTGTACCCCGCGACGCTCGATCTGGGCGCCGTGGTGAGCGACCTGGCCAAGATTAACCCGGCGCTGGCACCCGTGTGCAAGAAGGTGCTCGCCGGTCCCATGAGGCCCACGCGCGGCAAGGTCGAGACCACCGACCACCCGCCTATCTACCCCACGGGCGAGGGCGATCCGTCCACGCTCGACGGCGGCCAGCGCAAGCTCTACGACCTCATCGCCCGCCGCTTCCTGGCGACGCTCATGGGTCCCGCGACCATCGAGAACACCAAGCTCGAGCTCGATGTGAACGGCGAGCCGTTCGTGGCTTCGGGCGACGTGCTCGTGACTCCGGGCTTCCGCGAGGCCTATCCGTACGGCCTTAAGCGCGATGAGCAGATGCCGCCGCTGGAGCAGGGCGATACGGTCGACGTGTTCGACATTAAGCTCGAGGCCAAGCAGACCGAGCCGCCCGCGCGCTACAGCCAGGGCAAGCTCGTGCAGGAGATGGAAAAGCGCGGCCTGGGTACCAAGTCCACGCGTGCGAGCATCATCGAGCGCCTGTATGCCGTGCGCTATCTCAAAAATGATCCCGTTGAGCCGAGCCAGCTGGGCATCGCCATCATCGACGCGCTGACGCAATTTGCCCCGCGCATCACGAGCCCCGATATGACCAGCGAGCTTGATGGCGATATGACCCGCGTCGAGCGCGGCGAGGATACCGAAGAGCATGTCGTGACGCACTCGCGCGCGCTGCTGGCCGGCGTGCTCGACGAGCTGCTCAAGCACACGCAGGAGCTGGGCGACGCCATCAGCGACGCCGTCACGGCCGATGCGCGCGTGGGCGCTTGCCCCAAGTGCGGCAAGGACCTGGTTATGAAGACGAGCGCCAAGACCCGCGGCAGCTTCATTGGCTGCATGGGCTGGCCCGACTGCGACGTGACCTATCCGGTGCCGAGTGGCGTCAAGGTAAGCCCGCTCGAGGGCGAGGCCGCCGTGTGCCCCGAGTGCGGTGCGCCGCGCATTAAGTGCCAGCCGTTCCGCCAGAAGGCCTTCGAGATCTGCGTGAACCCCACGTGCCCCACCAACTACGAGCCCGACCTTAAGGTGGGCGAGTGCAAGGTGTGTGCCGAGGCCGGACGCCATGGCGACCTGATCGCGCACAAGAGCGAGAAGAGCGGCAAGCGCTTTATCCGCTGCACCAACTATGACGATTGCGGCGTGAGCTATCCACTGCCGGCGCGTGGAAAACTCGAGGCGACGGGCGAGACCTGTCCCGAGTGCGGCGCCCCCATCGTGGTGGTCAACACGGCGCGCGGTCCGTGGCGTATCTGCGTCAACATGGACTGCCCGACCAAGGAGAAGAAGCCCGCCCGCGGCCGCAAGACCACAACCAAGGCGAGCACGGCTAAGAAGACGACCGCTGCGAAGAAGACTTCGACGGCGAAAAAGTCGACTGCCAAGAAGTCGACCACCAAGAAGACGACGGCCAAGAAGGCTGCCGACAAGTAACCGGCGCAGTCGAAACAATGCCCAAAAAACGAGCGAGGGTCTCATGATCCTCGCTCGTTTTTTTGACCGGCAGTTAGGGACGTTCCTTTTCTGCCGGCAGTTTAGGAACGTCCCTAACTGCCGGCTCGGGAACGACAAAGCGCTAGTTCACCTCGACAGGCTTGGCGCCGGGATAACGCTCCTCAAAGTCTAGGCGGTACTTATTGTCATTGGTGCCCACCACGTTGTCGCGCGACAGCGGCGCCACGATCTCATTCTTGTGGTCCGCAGGCTTGGCGTATTTCAGACTGATCTCCCAGGCATCACAGATTGCGTCAATGCGGTGATCCAGGTCGTCGTACAGGGCGATGATGTCCTTCCAGGAGCTGTAGTTTTTGGAGCTCGTCGGGACGTCCAGGTCCTCGACGATGTCGTAATACTGTTCGATGGTGTCCTCCGTGCGCTCGGCGACGTCGGCGAGATTTTGACGGGTGGTTTGATCCTCTTCCAGATAGTTGCCGTTGAAGTTCTGCGCGCAGCCACGGACCTGGCTGTCGAGATCTTCGAGCAGGTCGTAGTATTCGCTCAGGCGACGGTAGAGGTTCTGCTCGGAGAGCGTTGCTTCGCCGCCATCCTCGTCGTCATCGTCATCATCGTCGTACAGGCTGTTGGGATTGCCGAGAGGCTTTAGGTCATCGTCGTCGACGTCATGGTGCAGCTTAGCTACCTCGGCAGTCGTCTGCGTGGCGGCGTTGTCGAACGGTCTGATTGCAAAGAAGATGACCAGGGCGATGATGATCGCCACCAGCACAACGATAACGGCGATAAGCGGCCCGGTGCCGCTCTTTTTGGGAGCGGGGGTCTGTGGCGAAGCGGGCGCGTATGCGGGAGCCGGCTGCTGTTGGGGCGAGCCGCTCGCGACGGGTATGCGCTGCGTGGTCTCGACGGCCTCGGTCCTTGCGGCGGGGTCGGGGCTATAGGCGAGGGGGTCGTCCGCCTTGGCTTGCGGCGTATCAAGGGAGCCGGTCTGCTCAAAAGCGGGCTGGCTATCGCTCGCGGCTGTTTGCTCAACGGGTGCACCGCACGAGGTGCAGAACTTGGCATCATCTGCAAGAAGCTTGCCGCACGAGGCGCAATACCGAGACATTGCCACTCCTTTCGCCACATTTCAATGCAATACGATGATTATACCCAGCATCCAAAATTCCCCATCATAAGTTGCGGTGAAATAGGGACTGTTTGGCGGTCTCAGAGCTTCAATCAGTCCCTATTTCACCGCAACTTTGGAAAGGCGCCTTTAGCCATTGGGGACGCGCCGAGCACTGGGGTATCATGGCTTGGTTGATATATCTGCATTTACGCGCCTTGTAGGAAGGGGCTGCGCCCATGGCTTTTGAGCCCGCTCAACATAGCTTCATTACGCTCGAGGGCGTCGATGGCGCCGGCAAGTCCACGCAGACGCGCCTGCTTGCCCGCGCGCTTGACCTTGCCGGTTACCAGGTCGTGGCCCTGCGCGAGCCGGGTGGCACCGCCATCAGCGAGAAGATTCGTGCCCTACTGCTCGATTCCGCCAACACGGCAATGGGCGATACTTGCGAGCTGTTGCTCTACGAGGCCGCGCGCGCCCAGCTAGTGCACGAGGTTATCGCGCCTGCCCTCGCGGCCGGCAAGGTGGTCCTGTGCGATCGCTTCTACGATTCCACGACCTGCTACCAGGCGTTTGCCGACGGCCTCGATCGCCAGATGGTACGCGACGCCAACAACCTGGCCGTCGCGGGAACACACCCGGTGCTCACGCTCGTCTACCACATCACGCCCGAGCAGGCGGCGCTGCGCATGGCTGCCCGTGGCGCGGCCGACCGCATGGAGGCAAAGGGCATAGCCTTCCAGGAGCGCGTCTATCAGGGTTTTTGTGCCATTGCCGCCGAGGAGCCAGACCGCGTAAAGCTCATCGACGCCACTGCGCCGATCGAGGATGTCTTCGCGCAGACGGTCGAGCAGGTTCGCGCGTACGGCCTCGATATCCCGCAGGATGCCGTCGTCGCCGCGCTTGCCCAGGAGGCCGAGTAGCATGGCCCCTGCGCAGACAAGCTTGCTCGCCAAACTCGATACCCAAGAACGCGTGCGCGACTTTTTGACCAATGCCGTCGCCAGCGGTCGTGCATCGCACGCCTACCTGTTTTTGGGCGCTCCCGGCGCGGGCAAGCTCGACGCCGCGTGGGCGCTCGCCCAAGCCTTCCTGTGCGAGCAGGATGGCTGTGGCTCATGCGATAGCTGCGTGCGCGTCGCCCGCCATACGCACCCCGACGTGCACTATTACACGCCCGAGAGCGCCACGGGTTACCTCATTGCCCAGACCCGCGAGCTGCTCGATGACGTGCTTCTGGCGCCCATTCGCGCCAAGGCCAAGGTCTACATCATCGACCGTGCCGAGCAACTGCGCGCCAACACCGCCAACGCGCTGCTCAAAACGCTCGAGGAGCCGCCCGAGGGCGTTATGTTCATCTTGCTGGGCACCTCGGCCGACGTGATGCTGCCCACTATCGTGAGCCGCTGCCAGTGCGTGCCGTTTCGGCTGGTATCGCCCGCCGCCGCCGCGCAGGCCGTGAGCCGCGCCACCGGTCAGGACCCTGCGCGTTGCCGCATGGCGGTCGCCGTGGCGGGAAGCCCCACACGCGGCATCGAGTTTCTTAAGAGCGCCGAGCGCCAGGACGCCCGCCGTCAGATGGTCCGTGCCATCGACTCGCTCATTGCCGCCGACGAGGCCGACGTGCTCAGCCGCGCCAAGTCACTCATCGTCGCCGTCAAGGCGCCGCTCGCCGAGGTCAAGTCCACGCAGGAAAAGGTGCTCGAGCAAAATGCCGACTACCTGTCGCGTGGAGCATTGAAGCAGCTTGAGGACCGCAACAAGCGCGAACTCAACGCGCGCGAGCGTTCGGGTATCATGGAAGCGCTGGCGAGCGCGCGGACGCTCATGCGCGACGTGCTGCTGACGCTTCAGGATGAGGCGGCCGACGTCGTGAACGAGGATGTGCGCGACACGATCGGTCGGCTTGCCGCCGCGACCAATGTTGCGGGTGCCACCCAGGTGCTCGAGGCGGTCGCAACCGCCGAGCGCAACATCGCCAGAAACGTTACTCCCCAGCTGGCCATCGAGGTCATGCTGTTCGATATCAGGAAGGCACTGAAATGCCGTTAGTCGTACCCGTTAAGTTTACCTACGCCTCGCGCGACCTGTGGTTCGACCCGCAGGATCTGGATATCCTCGAGGCCGATTATGCTATCTGCTCCACCGAGCGCGGAACCGAGATCGGCTTGGTCACGGCCGATCCCTTCGAGGTGCCGCAGGACGAGATCGGCCAGCCGCTCAAGCCCGTGCTGCGCGTGGCGAGCGACATCGACCTGCAGCTTGCCGATGATCTGGCCATCCAAGGCGACGAGGCCATGGTCGATTTCCGTCGCCTGGTCAAGGAGCTCGACCTCGAGATGAAGCCGGTCGGCGTCGAGTACCTGTTTGGCGGCGAGAAGGCCGTGTTCTACTTTGCGGCCGAGGAGCGCGTCGATTTTCGTCAGCTCGTCAAGGATCTGTCCTCGACGCTGCACATTCGCGTCGACATGCGCCAGATCGGCGTGCGCGACGAGACTCGCCTGGTGGGCGGCTATGCCCAGTGCGGCCAGGAGCTCTGCTGCACGCGCTTTGGCGGACAGTTTGAGCCCGTCTCGATCCGCATGGCAAAAGAGCAGGACCTGCCGCTCAATTCCTCCAAGATCAGCGGCGTTTGCGGCCGCCTGATGTGCTGCCTGCGCTATGAGTTCGAAGCGTACAAGGACTTTAAGAGCCGTGCGCCCAAAAAGAAGACGCTCATCGATACGCCGCTCGGCAAGGCGCGTATTCAGGAATATGACACGCCGCGTGAGCAGCTGGTGCTGCGCCTGGAGAACGGCAAGGTCTTTAAGGTCAACCTGGCCGATATGACCTGCTCGGAGGGCTGCAAAAAGAAGGCCGCCGAGCAGGGCTGCAACTGCCGCCCCGACTGCGTGACGCGCGACGTGCTCGAGCGCATCGAGTCGCCCGAGATGCGCCTGGCGCTCATGGAGCTCGACCGCGAGAACGGCGTCGACGTGGGCGATGGCCTGTCGAGCGCCGACCGTCTTGCTGGCACGTCGATGCCCAAGCGCCGTCGTCGCGATGCTGAATCCGATGCTCGCGCCGGTCAGGGGCAGGGCGAGGGCCGTGGCCGCGGAAAGGGCCGTGGCAATGCCGCAACGCCTGAGGCCGAGGAGGCCGCTGGTGGCCGTCGTCGTCGCAAGCGCGCGGGCTCGGGTGATGCTACCGAGGCTGCGGCCGCGGGCAAGAACGTTTCCCGCGAGCGCGAGGCTCAACAGCCCCAGCAGCAAAACCGCGGCGGTGGCATGAACCCCACGCGCCGTCGCCGCCGTCACCTGTCGAGCGAGGAGCGCGAGGATGCCTTCCGCGCTGCAGCTGCTCGCGAGGCTGGTGCCGCTTCCAAGGGTCCCTCGGCCTCCGATGCGCCTGCCGACAAGGGCGGCAAGTCACGTGGCGAGGAGGAGCGCGCCCCGCGTCCGCGCCGTCGCCATTCCTCGGGCGCGCAGCAGAAGCCCTCAGTGCCCTCCGTGGCCGATCAGGTCTCGGATGGCGAGGTCAAGGTCACGCGCCGGCGTCCCGGAGATGGCGGGGGAGCGGCTGCCAAGGCTTCGCGTGGCGCGGCTCGCGACGAGCGCGAGCCGCGCGAGGATCGCGGTGGCGAGGGCTCGGCCGACCAGGGTCAAAAGCGCCGTCGTCGTCGCCGTTCCCGCAAGCCGCGCCAGGATGGTGGCGAGGGCTCGACCCCGTCTTCGGCCGCACCACAACCGCCCGCCGGCGAATAACGCCCGCGAGCGGATTTAACCCGCCTTACCCCAATCGCGTCGGGGTACCATAGCGCTGAATCAACAACCCTCCCTGCGACCGAATGTAGGGAGGGTTGTGTCTTGAAGAGCCATCTGAACAAATTGAGCCGTCTGCAGGGTGCCGGCGCCCTACCGTTTGCGGACGAATTGCTGCCGTTTGCCGAGCGGGCGGCACGCGAGGCACTCGAGGCATTGTCGCCAACACGATGTGCCGGCTGCGAGCGCGCCGGTGCGCTTATTTGCCAAGACTGCCTGGCCGCGCTCACGCTCATCGACCCACGTCATAGCTGCACCCGATGCGGCGCCCCGTTTGGGGATTTGCTGTGCACTGAGTGTTCGGTCGAGGGCACGTCCTCGGCAATGGCGGAGGCGCTCGACCGCTGCCTGGCGTGCTCCGTCTATGCGCATCCGCTGCCGCGCATCATTAAAGCGTACAAGGACGCGGGCGAGCGACGCCTGGCGCCGTATCTGGCGGAGCTGCTCTACGACACCGCCCTGCATGCCCAGGTCGTAGCGCCCGATCGCTTAGGAGGTGTGCTGTCCGGTGCGGATGCGGTGGTGTTTGTGCCTGCGACGGCGGCAGCGTTTCGGCGGCGTGGCTTTGATCATATGGAGGCCATTGCGCGCCCATTTTGCGAGCTGTCGGGCGTTCCCCTGCTCGATGCCCTCGTCAAGTACGGGCATGGCGACCAGCGCGAACTCGGTCGTGAGGAGCGTCGCGAGCGTGCCCAAGGCATGTACGAGACGGTTGAGGACGTGCGCGGCCGCCGTCTACTGCTTATCGATGACGTTATCACCACGGGCGCGACCATGGCAGCGGCCTCGGCGGAGCTCAAGCGTGCCGGCGCTGCGGCAGTCGATGGCCTTGCTATCGCACGTGTTTGGTAGGGGTGGTTTTGTGGCAGTGAAGATTGAGCGGCGCAACGAGCCGACAGGCGAACAGCTAGCGGCTTCCGTAATCCTAACAGGCGCTTCAGCGCTGCGCATGATGCGCGCCGAGCGCCGGCAGATGGGCTATATCAGCTGGAAGGACCTTAATCCCGATGAAGAGCGCCGTGTGCTGCGCACGTCGTCGCCCTCGACCGAGGATATCTATCTTCCTGACTTGGTGCGAATTGGAGCCAAAAGTGGCGAGGTGCAAGAAGATCTGTGCTTGCTGGTGGGATCTGCGGCGCAGCGCCGCCGCATGCCTGGCGTAGGCTGGTCCGTGTGTTCCGGGTTGCCCGCCGGCTCGATTCTAGAGGTGGAACCGGGGGTGTACAGTCTATCTCCCGAGGCCCTTTGTGTTGCCGTTGCGCGCGAGGTCGGCTGCATCCAGGCGTTTGCCCTGGCCCAGGAGCTGTGCTCTAAGATTTCACTGAGCGACCGCGGGAAGTATCTGCCTCCCTACACCTCGCCTGTTGCGAATAAACTTGCAAAGGACAAGGACCAGCCAGCAGACGTGGGCTACTTTGAAGTCGAGCCGGTGCTGACGCCCGATCGCCTGGCAGATTACCTTGCGGCATGCAAGGGGAATGTGGCCAAACAGCTGCTGCGTCTGTGTCCCTATCTTTCGGAAAACCTGCTCTCGCCCATGGAGTGCATCATGCTCGCCCTGTTTTCGCTTCCGTTTTCCTATGGCGGGTTTGCCTGCGGGCCTTTTAAGACCGACTACAAGATCGAGTTCGATGACCGTGCGCAGGCAATCTCGGGGATGCCTCATGCAGTTTGCGATGCATATCAAGAGGCAGCCCGGTTTGACCTGGAATACAACGGTGAGCTGGGCCATTCCTCCCGGAGGGGACGTATCCATGATGAAAAACGCAACACGGGCTTGATTACTATGGGAATCGAGGTCGCGACGGTCAACAACGAAATGCTCTGCGACATGGAAGCGATGGAAGCGCTCGCATGGCGCATGCACCAGCGTATGCGAAAGCGGTACCGGAATCGTGTCGATGCCCGCAGGAAGAAGCAAGAGGCGTTGCTTAACACGCTGCGGGCGTGTTTTGGGCTTAAGCCGGTCTAATTCACGTCGAAAATAGGGGGTTAATCATATGCCCTGGCCAAAATATGGCAAATATGAGTACTGTCACTAAATCAGTAACAGCAAAATCAAGGAATTTAGGACTCGGAGGCGGCATAAAGTAAGAAGATAATAAACAAATGTGGAATAACTAAGCATCAGGTTGGCGACACTGAGCGCAAAATCTGTCCGAGAGGCCAAAATTGCCTGTTACTAAATTGGTGACAGTACTCATATTTGCCATTTTTTGGCCACGGCACCCTAGGAAGGGTGCCCCGGAGCTCCCCATAGGGGAGCTCCGGGCTTCACAGAGGCACGAATAGCCCACTCCGACCTGCGAAATCTGTACTCGCGATGCGAATGACGCCCCTAACCTTAAACTTTAGCTTGAACTTAGCTATAATGCGCTACGTTCCTACCAGGCTGTGGTTGCGGACGGACGAAATGCCCGTCCTAGTCCAAGACAGACGCGGTCAAAGGGATCCACGTAAGCGACCGCGTGCGCGCGGCGCGATCATGGCGCGTCCTAGATGTAAGCCGCACCGTCCGTTCTACTTTCTTTGGGGCAATACCGCCTCGCGGGCGAGCGGGCCAGTCGTGAGGGTGGCTGCGGCCTCCCGAGCAAACACCCCGGTGCGCAAGTGTGGGGTCAAATACCAGGTCAGCTGGTGGGAACAATCTGATATTCCGCGCAACGCACGGATCGTATACGACACAGAAGGCAGGGTAGTGGACATGGTGAGGGGCAGCTTGATGCACGCGGCTCGGTTAGGTGCTGGGACCGCAGCGGTCATCGCCGTTTTGGGCCTGAGCGGATGCGCGTTCAACCCGCTGTCTACGTTCACGACTCCCACGATCGACCAGATCGAGTACGAGACCGTCACGCCCGCGGTGTCGGATGATGCCCTGGTCACCCCCGGTACCCTGACGGTTGCCCTCGATACCTCCGATGCGCCGCAGGCCATGCAGGGCGCTGACGGCGAGCTCGCGGGGTATGCAGTCGACGCTGCCCGCGCCCTCGCAAGCCGCATGGGCCTTAAGGTCGCCTTTGTCGATGCGTCCTCGGCAGGTTCCGCGCTCGGTGACAAAAAGGCTGATATCTTTATCGGCGAGATCAACTCCACGGATGGGGACGTTAGCCCGCTCGGCACCTGCCTGTACGATGCCGCTTCCGTGTTCGGTAAAACCAGCGATGGTGGGTCGCTGAGCGTTTCCACCGATACCCTTAACACGTCTACTCTGGGTATCCAGATGTCCTCGGCCTCGCAGGAGGCGCTTGCTAAGCAGAGCATCACCGCCAACCAAAAGACTTACTCCAACATCAACGAGTGCTTTGAGGCGCTCGAGTCCGGCGAGGTCGACTATGTGATCTGCGACTCCACGGCTGGCGGTTACCTTGCGCGACTGATGAGCGAGATCTCCTATGTCGGTGCGCTCGAGGCGCCCTCGACGCTTGGTGTTGCAGGCCTTTCGTCCAATGACGAACTGTGCCGTGCCGTGAGCGATGCCCTCGACGGTATTACGGCCGACGGCACGCTCGAGGCGGTCCACTGCGTCTGGTACGGCACGATGCCCTACGACCTCACCACTAAGACGGTTTCGGGCGCTAACGTGCAGCCGGGCGACTCTGAGTCCAGCGAGACCACATCCTCCGGCAGCGAATCCTCCGATTCCAACAATGAGACCGCACCCTCCGAAGACAAATCGTCCAGCCAGGAAGACACCATCACCGACGACGACATTAACAAGCTTAATAGCTAGTTATTGCTAGGGGTGGCGTCTCCTATGCGCTAGGAGAGATGCCTCTTCACGGTTTCAACACGCACTGCCGGGCTTCCCCAATAGGGGAGCCCGGCTTTTTCATCTCTATAAAACCAGCAGGTCAAAGCCAATTTTCGGGACCAAATACAAAGTCGCCGGCTCCCTCCTATAGCGCACTTTGCCACAGAAAAGTGCGAGACTTCGGTATGCGGTATCAAGCAATCGTTATTCGGGTCTTTGGGAATCCGCGTGATTAAATGCACGGCAATGGGTACATAGCCAGTACAGTAAGTCCCCGAGGCAGATTGGAGCCACGTATGGATATCAAGGTTTCTGGACGCAAGACGACGGTAACCGATGCTCTGCGTGCGCATGTGGATGAGAAGATCGGCGAGGCGCTCAAGGTTTTCGATATCGAGCCCATGACGGTCGACGTTGTACTTCGCTATGAGAAGAACCCCTCGAACCCCAACCCGGCAATCGTCGAGGTTACGGTTCGCGCCCGCGGTTCGGTGATTCGCGTTGCCGAGCACGGTGCAGATATGTACGCCGCCATCGACCTCTCCGCCGATAAGGTCACCCGCCAGCTGCGCAAGTTCAAGACCAAGGTCGTGGACAACCGCCAGGGTGGTGCCAGCGCAGCGGATGTTGCACCGGTCGAGCGTGTCGAGGATCTGGCCGACCTGCTGCTGCCCGAGGAGGACGACGACCTGCTCGTCCGCGAGAAGGTCATCGATGTCACCCCGATGACTGAGGAGCAGGCGCTGGTGCAGACCGATCTGCTGGGCCACGACTTCTACGTGTTCGAGAACGCGACGACTGGCCTCATCAATGTGGTGTATCACCGTAAGAATGGTGGATATGGCATCATCAAGCCCCGTATCGAAACACTTGACGAGTAAAATACGTTAACTTGCATGAGTTAACGGTTGGCGGCCATCCCATGCGGGTGGCCGCCTTTTTACGTAAGGAGTCGCTTTGATGGACAAGGCTGCATCTACCGGCCATTCTGACCGTTGCCGCATCGTCGTCGATACCTGCTGCGACTTTAGTCCCGAGGTCGCCGCGAACCTCGATGTCGATATCCTGGGCTTTCCCTTCATTATCGATGGCGAGGAGCGCACGGACGACATCTGGTCGAGCATGAGCCCTAAGGAGTTCTACGACCACATGCGCGCCGGTGCCCGCGTGTCCACCTCGGCCGTGTCGCTCGGCCGCTATATCGAGTTCTTTACCGAGTGTGCCAAAGAGGGCACGCCCACGGTCTACCTGTGCTTTACCTCGGCGCTGTCGTCGAGCTACAACTCCGCTTGCCAAGCGGCAGACGCCGTGCGTGCCGAGTATCCCGACTTTGAGCTCTATGTGGTCGATAACGCCTTGCCCTGCGCGACCGGCGCGCTCTTGGCGCTCGAGGCCGTACGCCAGCGTTCAGCGGGGCTGACCGCCAAGCAGCTGGTCGACTGGGCAAACGAGGCCAAGACCTACGTGCACGGCTACTTTACGCTCGAGAACTTCGACGCGCTGGCTGCCGGCGGCCGCATTCCGCCCGCGGCGGCGCAGCTCACGGCAAAGCTCGACGTCAAACCCGAGCTCTCCTACGACCTGGCTGGCTCGCTATCGCTGATCGGCGTCAACCGCGGCCGCAAGAAGGCGCTCAAGTCCATCCTCAAGTCGTTCCGCGAAAACTACGTGCCCGATCGCACCATGCCCATCGCCATCATGACAGCCGATTCCGAGAAGGACGGCGACTGGCTCGAAGCCGCCATCCGCAAGGAGGAGGGCTGCGCCGACGTCACGATCATCCGCAGCTCCGTGGGCCCCACCATCGGCTCGCACGTGGGCCCCGGCATGGTGGCCTGCGCGTTTTGGGGTAAGAACCGCGCCGACAAGGCGTCGCTTTCCGACCGCATCGCCCGCCGCGTGCGCGGTCAGTAGGCAAGTAACGCGGCCCTAATCGCCCCTCAGCTCACAGCCCAAACGCTGGCACCGAGTATTCAACCTGGTAATAACACCCAACCCAAAAGGAAAGGTTTCATGGCAAACAAGCTCTCTGTCGCATTTATCGGCACCGGAATCATGGGTGCCCCCATCGCCGGCCACATTCTGGACGCCGGCTATCCCGTTACGGTCAACAACCGCACCAAGTCCAAGGCCGCGGCGCTTGTCGAGCGCGGCGCCGTCTGGGCCGATACGCCGGCCGATGCCGTGGCGAACGCCGACGTCGTCTTTACCATGGTGGGTTATCCCTCCGAGGTCGAGGAGCTCTACCTGGCGGGCGACGGCCTGCTCGCGTGCACAAAGCCCGGCGCGGTCCTGATCGACCTCACCACGAGCTCGCCCGAGCTCGCGCGCGACATTGCCGAGGCCGCCCAGGTCACGGGCCGCATGGCGTTTGACTGCCCCGTCACCGGCGGCGAGTCCGGTGCTATCGCCGGCACGCTCACGGCCATCGTGGGCGCCACCGAGAACGACATCGCCCCGGTCCGCGACATCCTTTCCACCTTTGCGGCAACTATCTGCTGCTTCGATGGCGCCGGCAAGGGCCAGGCTGCCAAGCTCGCCAACCAGGTGTCGCTGGGCGCCTGCATGGTCGGCATGGCCGATGCGCTGGCGTTTGCCGAGCTGAGCGGCCTTGACCTGGAGAAGATCCGTCAGATGATCCTGGGCGGCACCGGCAAGTCCGGCGCCATGGAGAGCCTGGCGCCCAAGGCACTCGACGGCGACTACAAGCCCGGCTTTATGGTCGAGCACTTTATTAAGGATCTGCGCCTGGCGCTCGCCTATGCCGACGACCGCGAGCTTGCGCTGCCCGGCGCCGACGTGGCCTTTACGCTCTACGACATGCTCGACGCCATCGGTGGCGCCAAGCTGGGCACCCAGGCCATCACGGTTCTCTACAAGGAGGAGGCCGACGCCATCGCCGCCGGTCTGGACTGGTCGCAGTATCGCCCCGAGGAGCATGGTGCTCACGAGGAAGGCTGCGGTTGCGGCGAGCACGGCGACGACCACGAGTGCGGTTGCGGACACCACCACGACGAGGACCACGAGTGCTGCGGCGGCCACGGCCATGACGACGGCCACGAGTGCTGCTGCGGCCACCATCACGGGGAGTAGCGCCCATGAACTGGACGTTCGTGGTGCTTGCGCTGGTGCTCTTTCTCTTTGCGATCTACATCGGCTTTTTGTGCGGCCAGTGGGCCTGCGAAAAGCGCGTCATCACCAAACGCGACTACTGGATCGCCAACTTTGCAGGAGCGGCGGCAGTCGTCCTGCTGACCTGGGTGTTCTCGCTGTTCCCGCTGGTGCAGTTTGCGCCGATCGGCTGGCTCGGCGGCTTTATCGCCGGCCTTAAGATGAGCTTTGGCGAGTCCGTCGGTCCGTGGCGCAAGCACGACGAGGTCTTTAACGTCAACAAAGCCCATCGTGCCGCCGCCGACGCGGGCGATGCCGAGGAGCGCCGCCGTGCGCGTCGCAATGGCGCGGCCGACCGACAGCTCATCTCGGTCACCGATGACAGCAAGGGTGCCGACAAGCACGCTAAGAAATAGTAAGAAGAGGTAACTATGGCAGAAAACAAAGACGAACAGCTCACCGACGAGGAGCTGGCACAGCTTCAGCTGGCAGAGGAGAACGAGAACGCCGTCGACCGCCTGGTCCAGGAGCTCGGCTGCCCCACGCGCCGCATCCGCCAGTTTGCCGCCCGCGTGCTGCATCTGCTTGCCGAGCGCGATCCGCAGCGCGTCGTGCCCTGCGTGCCCGCGCTGATCGAGGCGCTCGATCGCCCCGAGGCTCAGACCCGCTGGGAGGCCCTCGATGCCCTGGCGGCGCTCGCCACCACCTGCCCCGAGCAGCTGGGCGATGCCTTTGAGGGCGCCGAGACCGCGCTGTTCGACGAGATTTCCTCCACGCTGCGCTATGCCGCCTTCCGCCTGCTGTGCGTGTGGGGCGCCACGAGCGTCGAGCGTTCGCGCGAGGCTTGGCCCATCCTGGACGAGGCCATCCAGTGCTACCACGGCGACCTCGAGTATCGCGACATGCTCGGTTGCCTGTATGAGTTTGGCCAGGGCGAGATCGACGCCGAGGTCGCCGAGAAGCTCGCGCTGCGCCTTAAGTTCGATGCCGAGAACGGCAAGGGCAGCTATCTCAAGGCCCGTTCGAGCGAGATTTGCGAAATGCTCGTTAAACGTTTCGGTCTGGATCTCTCCAAAAAGAAGAAGCGTGCTAGCGTTAAAAAATCTGACGACGCCGAAGACGAGGAGTAACAGATTATGGCGCACGATGTAGTCCTGATTCCCGGTGACGGTATCGGTCCCGAGATCACGCAGGCCATGCGCCGCGTGGTCGAGGCCACCGGCGTCCAGATTAACTGGAATGTCCAGGAGGCCGGTGCCGGCGTCATGGACGAGTTTGGCACGCCGCTGCCCCAGCACGTCCTCGATGCGGTCGCCGAGACCAAGGTTGCCATCAAGGGCCCCATCACCACGCCGGTCGGTACGGGCTTCCGCAGCGTCAATGTTGCCCTGCGTAAGCACTTCGACCTGTACGCCTGCGTGCGCCCCTGCCTGTCGCAGCCGGGCGACGGCTCGCGCTTCCGCGACGTCGACCTGGTCATCGTGCGCGAGAACACCGAGGACCTCTACGCCGGCATCGAGTTCGATGAGGGCGCTGCCGAGGTCGAGGAGCTCTCACAGCTCGTCGAGCGTTCGGGCCAAAAGACCTTCGCCGCCGATTCCGCCATCTCGATCAAGCCGATCTCCATCGTCAAGAGCCGTCGCATTGTGGAGTATGCCTTTGAGTACGCCCGCCGCTGCGGCCGCAAAAAGGTGACGGCCGTGCACAAGGCCAACATCATGAAGGCGACCGACGGCCTGTTCCTGCGCGTGGCGCGCAAGGTGGCCGCCAGCTATCCCGATATCGAGTTCAACGACAAGATCGTCGACGCCACCTGCATGGGTCTGGTCCAAAACCCCAACGACTTCGATGTCCTGGTGCTGCCCAACCTGTACGGCGACATCGTGAGCGACCTGTGCGCCGGCCTGGTGGGCGGTCTGGGCATGGCACCCGGCTCCAACATCGGTGCCGACTGCGCAATCTTTGAGGCTACGCACGGCTCCGCGCCCGATATCGCTGGCCAGGATGTCGCCAACCCCACGGCCGAGATTCTCTCTGCTGCGATGATGCTCGATCACCTGGGCGAGAACGACGCCGCCAACCGCATTCGCGCCGCCGTCTCCGCCACGCTTGACGAGGGCGAGCAGGTTACCGGTGACGTGCGTCGTGCTCAGACCGGCTCCGTCGAGGGGGCCGTGGGCACGCAGGCCTTTGCCGATGCCGTTATCGCGCACCTGGCCTAAGGTACGCACGCTGCAAACGCCTAAATAGTACTTAAGTGTTTGCGTATAACCTAAGAATGAATACGCCCGGCGCCTCGTCGGGCGTATTCTATTGGGGACTATGTTTCCTAACAAGGAGTAATTGATATGGGTCTGATTCAAAAGAAGGACGAGAAGGACGAGATCGACGGCATCCAGATCATCGAGCGCGGCGAAGGCCCCGACGGTGACGAGGACGAGAAGATCGACCTGGTCGCCGGCACGTCTGCCGAGCACATTGCCGCCGGCACGACGGCCGAGGAGGAGGATGCTCGCATGGAGGCAAAGATCGCCGCGGACGCCGCCGACGAGAACCTCATGCCCGAGGAGCAGGACGAGGACGACTCCGATGCGGACGACCATGCATCCAAGCACAAGAAGACGATGATTGCCGCCTTTGTGGTCGCCATCGTGATTGCTGCGGTGGTCGGCTTCTTTATTGGCAATGGCGGCTTTGGCGGCAAGGGTGTCGGCTCGTCGACCCTGACCGAAGATCAGCTCGATTCGACCGTGGCAAGCTATAGCTACAACGGCAAGAAGAGCGATATCACCGCGCGCGAGGCTATCGAGAGCCAGTACAGCCTCGACACCGTCAAGGATAGCGATGGCAACTACACCGCTCCGTCTGCCGACGTTATCCTGTCCTACGTGCGCAACAAGATCCTGCTGGACGCTGCCGAGGACGAGGGCATTACCGTTTCTTCCAAGGAAATGAAGCAGTACGCCGAGGATTCCATCGGCACCTCCGACTACAAGACCATGGCCACGCAGTACGGCGTGTCCAAGGACCAGGCCAAGCAGATCGTCCGTCAGTCCGCGACGCTGCAGAAGCTCTACAAGGAGAAGGTGGGCGATGGCTCCGCAAGCATGCCGACTGCTCCGACTGAGCCTGCTGACGGCAACGAGGAGACCGCGAGCAAGGATTACGCCGACTACATCATCAACCTTGCCGGTGACGAGTGGGATAGCTCGAAGGGAACCTGGAAGGACGAGAACAGCACCTACGCTAAGGCCTTCGCCGACGATGCCTTTACCGCCGATAGTGCCACCTACAAGCAGGCCATGACCGCCTATTACACCGCCTACCAGCAGTACTCCTCGCAGGCTTCGAGCGCCAGCTCCAAGTGGACCGAGTACGCTAACGGCCTGTACGCCAAGGCCAACATCAGCATCTACGGCCTGTTCGCGTAAGGTTTGCCTGAGCTTATCGATCGCGTAGCCGAACTATCTGAATAAGCCCGCTAGAA
Source organism: Collinsella sp. (assembly GCA_019414545.1). Taxonomy (GTDB): domain Bacteria; phylum Actinomycetota; class Coriobacteriia; order Coriobacteriales; family Coriobacteriaceae; genus Collinsella. The sequence continues at coordinate 46,403 of DXLV01000007.1, forward strand.
CGATATCCGTTCTAGCGGGCTATTTGCGTTTGGGCGCTGGTGGCTACATTATGCCTATTAATCTTTAAGTCCAAAGAGGTTATCGGCTTCATCGTCAGGCATATATTCCAGCACATCGCCCGGTTGGCAGTCGAGTGCCCGGCATATCGCGTCAAGAGTTGAAAAGCGCACGGCAGAAACCTTGCCCGTCTTGATGCGCGACATATTGACCTGGGAGATACCCACGCGTTCCGCAAGCTCTTTGGATGAAATCTTGCGTTCGGCAAGCATGCGGTCGAGCCGCAGAATAATCATGGATTCCCCCTAGAGCAACTCGTCATCTTGTTTTTGCAGGATACACCCGTACTGGAAGACGCTGGCAATCAGGCTAATAATCAGGCCTGCAAAGACCATAGAGAGGTCGAGGTGCTGGCCGCCAAGCGCATCCGTAAAGTTGCCGCCAAATCCTGAGAGTATCAGCCCCGTGACTATGGCACCAAGAAGCTTCACAGCAACGCCGCCAATAAGGAACAAATGTCCTACTTGACGTAGTATGCGGATGCATTCGAGGTCAAAGGGCCTGCCCGCCTTTTCAATGGCGGAGAAAAACCTGTATGCGCTTAGCACGATGGCAAACGCAAGGCATGTCATCATGGCGCTCCCTATGGCAGTATGACCGTCGTGCGCGACAAGCATAAGAGGGGTGTGTTCATCGGCGCCGACGAGAGCGAGAATTGGCCCTTCGCCAGCCTCAAGCTCTACGGATTGGAGACAGAACCCTTGGGAGAGGCTAGGCAATATGAGTAGATCGTAGATTGCAATGACTGCGAGGAGTCCCAGAGCGAGCGCCACGGCGGTGCAGATTGTGGCCCATTTGCAGTAGCGAGTGAGCTTCCTCAGATTGGCTATTGCCTGTTCACGGTTGATGGCTTCATTCGATTTGGATACGTTCCAGCGGATCATAGCTCCTCCAACCAATGTCTTGGATGATACTTGTATCTTATATCATATTTAATGATAACCGATAAACAATTACAGATTAGAGTAAGTAATATATGAGAGACGAATTGCGAGAGCTTATGGCACATTCAGGGAGTGGGAGTTTGGCGCGCGGGGGATGGACGAGTATCGAAATATCCTGCAACCGCGCAAGTGCTTCATCGGGTCTCCCTAATTCATATGGGAAAACGGCTGCAAACGATTGCAAATAACCGGTGAACGGTCAAAAACTACCGTTCACCGATAATTTCTAAACTGGTTCTAACTGGTATTAAGTCAAAAAGACCAATTCACAAATCTTCACAATGACCTGCATTTTTTCTACACGCCATTTTTAGCCACCCTGCGTTGTTTAGACACAAAAAAAGTTCCGATCTTTCGTCAAATCATTTCGAAACGGTTTCAAAAACGCAGGTAGAAGTGTTAATGAGCGGTAAACGGTCGATTTTTCACCGTGAACGGTGCAAAAACGTTTTACTGTATGAATCAACGAAAGCAACCTCTTCTGTGGTGATATAGTGACAACAACACGTCACGTGGTTACTACCAGTTGAGAAACCACTGGTCTTTAAAGAACGCTTTCCAAGAAGCTTTAAGGGCACTCGCCCGCTGGCTTCCGAACATCATCGGACTCAGATCGTACACACCTTCGGAAGGGAAATTTGAATGGTTGGCTTTATTCTTACCGGTCATGGACAGTTCGCACCCGGCATCGCAAGCGCTATCGCTATGGTCGCTGGCGATCAACCCGCTTTTACCGTCGTTCCTTTTGAGGGCGACCAGGCTGCTTCCTACGGTGAGGATCTCCGCGCCGCTATTACCGCCATGCGCGAGGAGTGCGATGGCGTGCTCGTCTTTACCGACCTGCTTGGCGGTACCCCGTTCAACCAGGCAATGATGATTGCCCAGGATGTCGACAACGTCGAGATTCTGACTGGAACTAACCTTCCCATGGTTATTGAGCTTCTGTTCCTCCGCGGCAACGCCACGCTCGCCGAGCTTGGCGAGCAGGCCGTGACCGTTGGCCAGACGGGCATCACCGCCCAGACGGTCGCCTCCGTCGCTGGTGCCGAGGATGAGGATATCTTCGGCGACGAGGACGGCATCTAATGGCCGATTTCGGAGCCAGTGTTCTGAGTTCCTCGGTCGCTCTTTTGGGCCTGCTTGTCATCATGGGCTTGATTTACACCATCTGGTCGCAAATCAACATGAAGAAGAAGCAGAAGTACTTCAAAGAGCTGCACACCGAGCTCAAGCCGGGTCAGGAGGTTCTTTTCGCCGGCGGTATCTACGGAACCGTCAAGGGCATCGAAGGCGAGAAGGTCCAGATTAAAGTCCGATCCGGTGCCGTCGTAGATGTTTCGCGTTACGCGATTCAGGAGATTAAGTAACTGTCGTCAGCAATCAACGAAAGGAAGCTGATCAACATGGCAGAACCCAACATTCTTCTTACCCGCATCGATAACCGACTGGTCCATGGTCAGGTCGCGACCCAGTGGAACTCCACCCTGGGCTCCAACCTCATCCTCGTCGCCAACGACGACGTGTCGACCAACACCATGCGTCAGAACCTCATGAAGATGGCCGCTCCCGCCGGCGTCGCTACGCGTTTCTTCTCCCTGCAGAAGACCATCGACGTCATTGGCAAGGCGAGCCCGCGCCAGAAGATCTTCATCGTGGCCGAAACACCGGAAGACGTGCTTACGCTCGTCAAGGGCGGTGTGCCTATAAAGAAGGTAAACATCGGCAACATGCACATGTCGGAAGGAAAGCGCCAAGTCGCCACCTCCGTCGCAGTTAACGACGAGGATGTCGCTGCGTTTAAAGAGCTGCAGGAATTGGGGGTGGAGTTGGAGATCAGGCGCGTTCCGAGCACGCCTGTTGAGGATACGAGCAAGCTCTTCTCGTAATCCTCGTGATCCACGTTGTCAGGAGTGAAACCCTGACATTCTGTACGTGATATCCAAAGTGCGTACATACATTTTGAAAGGAGGAGCAAGATGGAATTCTCGATCATTCAGGTCGCACTGGTCTTCGTTGTTACGTTCATCGCGGCAATCGACCAGTTCAACTTCCTCGAGTCTCTCTATCAGCCCATCGTCACCGGCGCCGTCATCGGTCTTATCCTTGGCGACCTCAACACCGGTCTTCTCGTGGGTGGTACTTATCAGCTCATGACGATCGGCAACATGCCGATCGGAGGCGCTCAGCCGCCTAACGCCGTCATCGGCGGCATCATGGCAGCCATTCTCGCTATCGCTACGAAGCTCGAGCCCAACGCGGCAGTCGGCCTCGCCATTCCGTTCGCTCTGCTTGGCCAGCTTGGTGTTACCCTGGTCTTCACGCTTATGTCCCCGCTTATGTCCTCGGCCGATAACATGGCTCACAACGCGGACACCAAGGGCATCGAGCGCCTGAACTACTTCGCCATGACCCTGCTCGGCCTGATCTTCGCTGTCGTCGTCACCCTGTTCTTCATCGCTGGCGCCACCATCGGTCAGACCATCGCTTCCGCCATCCCGACTTGGCTGCAGACCGGTCTGTCCGCTGCAGGCGGCATGATGCGCTTCGTCGGCTTCGCCGTCCTGCTCAAGGTTATGATGAACCGCGATATGTGGGGCTTCTTCCTCATGGGCTTTGGCCTCGCGCTCATCACCGTTGCCAACGATTCTCTGGCAACCCCTGCCCTGCTCATCCTCGCTCTCATCGGCTTCGGCATTGCTTTCTGGGACTTCCAGCAGCAGACCGAGCTGAAGGGTGCAGCTGTTTCTGACGGAGGTGACTTCGAAGATGGCATCTAATGAGTATGTGATCCCGGAGCACTACGAGGATCTCACTCCTGCTCCGCAGCTCGACCAGAAGACCCTCAACAAGATGGCTTGGCGCTCCTGCTTCCTGCAGGCATCGTTCAACTACGAGCGCATGCAGGCCGCTGGCTGGCTTTACTCCATCATCCCCGGTCTGGAGAAGATCCACACCAACAAGAACGACCTCGCGGCTTCCATGAGCCACAACCTGGAGTTCTTCAACACTCACCCGTTCCTCGTCACCTTTGTTATGGGTATCGTGCTTTCGCTCGAGCAGAACAAGGTTGACATCCCCACGATCCGCGCCGTCCGCGTCGCCGCAATGGGCCCGCTCGGTGGTATCGGTGACGCCCTGTTCTGGCTGACGCTCGTGCCTATCACGGCCGGCATCACCTCCAACATGGCCATCAACGGCAACGCCGCTGCGCCGATCATCTTCCTGGTGATCTTCAACGTCGTCCAGTTCGCTCTGCGCTTCTGGCTCATGAACTGGTCCTACAAGCTTGGCACCAGCGCTATTGACGCTCTGACTGCCAACATGCAGGCCTTCACGCGTGCCGCTTCCATTATGGGCGTCTTCGTCGTCGGTTGCCTGGTCGTCACCATGGGTGGCACCCAGATCAACCTCCAGATCCCCAACGGCACCACCCGTGGCCTCTCCGCTACTACCGTGATCGTCTCCGAGAAGGAGGCCGAGAACTTCACCGGTATGGAGGGCATCGATACCGAGACCGCTGAGGCCGGTACCATCGCCATGACCGATGAGGACGGCAACGCCCTCACCGCTTCCGATGCCGACGGCAACGCTGTCGAGTGCGGCGTCACCGATCTGGGCAACGGCATGGAGTCCGTTACCTACGGCACCGTCACCGAGGATCCGGTCAACTTCTCTGTTGCCGACACCCTCAACACCATCGTCCCGAAGCTCGTCCCGCTTATGCTTACGCTGCTGCTTTACTACATGTTCGCTAAGCACAGCTGGACCCCGACCAAGGGCATTCTGCTGCTCTTCGTCCTGGGCATCCTGGGCGCTGGCCCGCTTGGTCTCTGGCCGAGCATCTGGTAAGGCTCTAGCTTGAGGGGTGTGTCCCTGCGCGGCTCACACCCCGACCCCTTAAGCCATGTGTATGTTAAAAGCCGCGTGCTCGAAAGAGCGCGCGGCTTTTGTTTTCTTGATGAGTCGGGTGTTGCAGAACGATAATGCTTAACACCCTAGGTAGTTAGCCGAATTCGAGCAAAAGGGAGGATAGGATGGCGATCGGAGCGCGTAGGCAGCCGCTGTACGATCAGCTGGTCGATATTCTGACCGAAAAGATTGACCATGAATATCGCGCCGGTGACATGATTCCTTCCGAGCGCGAACTTTCGGAGCGCTATGGTCTCTCGCGCACTACGGTACGCTTGGCTCTGCAGGAACTGGAGCGTTTAGGACTGGTGGTTCGGCAGCACGGTCGCGGTACCTTTGTGACCGACCGTTCGGCAAAAGCAACCAATCTTATGCAGTCCTACAGCTTTACCGAGCAGATGCGCGCGATGGGTCGAGAACCCGAGACCACGATTCTCGAGTTTTGCGAGATGGAGGCCGATAAGAATCTGGCCGAGCATATGGGATTGCGTATCGGTGATCGCATTTTTAAGCTTAAGCGCCTTCGTTCTGCCGACAACATGCCCATGATGGTCGAACGCAGCTATCTACCGGTTCGTCAATTTCTGTCCCTAAAGCGACCGCTGCTGGAGCGCAAGCCGCTTTACGATGTGATTGAGCAGGACTTTCAGCAAAAGATACGCGTGGCTGAAGAGGAGTTCTATGCGAGCATAGCCCGTCCCACCGACGCCCACCTTTTGGGAATTGTCGAGGGCTCGCCTGTGCTCGATTTGGTCAGGACTACGTATAACGAGTCAAACGAGGTTGTGGAGTATACACTCTCGGTTGCTCGTGCCGATCAGTTTAAATACAAGGTTTACCACCAGCGTAGCAACTAGTGTCCGCATCGTTTCCATATGGTGATTCTTTGCATTTAACTGGTTACTACCAGATAACCAACCGAAGTGTATAATTGCACGTCAGAGGATTACTTCTAAAGAGAGGTATTAGAAATGTTCGAGAAGAGTGTCGAGGAGCTCACCGAGCTCGGCGCCCAGATCACCACGGCCGAGATTGCTCAGCAGCCCGAGCTTTGGCGTGATACGCTCAACATCTATCGCGAGAACAAGGAGGCCATCGAGGCCTTCCTGGCCGAGGCTCGTGCTATGGGCGAGGGCCGTCTGTCCGTTGTCTTCACCGGTGCCGGTACGTCCGACTACGTTGGCGATACCTGCGCCCCGTACCTGCGTCACGCTGGCAACACTGATCTCTACGACTTTAAGCCCATCGCCACGACAGACATCGTGAGCGCTCCGCGCGATTTCCTGCGCGCCGAGGATCCCACGCTCGTGGTTTCCTTTGCCCGCTCTGGCAACAGCCCCGAGAGCCTTGCCGCCGTTGCCGTTGCCAAGGAGCTCGTTCACAACGTCAAGTTCCTCAACATCACCTGCGCTCCCGAGGGCAAGCTCGCCGTTGAGTCTGCCGATGATCCCAACGCGCTGACGCTGCTCATTCCGCGCGCCAACGACAAGGGCTTCGCCATGACCGGCTCCTACACCTGCATGACCCTGCTCTCTACCCTCATCTTTGACGAGGCTTCCGACGAGCAGAAGGCCGAGTGGGTCGAGACCATCGCCAAGATGGGCGAGGAGGTCATCGCTCGCGAGTCCGAGGTTGCCGACTACCTCGCTGGCGACTTCAACCGCGTGACCTACTTGGGCTCCGGCTCCTTTGGCGGCCTTGCTCAGGAGAGCCAGCTCAAGATCCTCGAGCTCGCTCACGGTCTGGTTGCTACTTCCTACGACACCTCCATGGGCTATCGTCACGGACCTAAGTCTTTCGTCGACGATAAGACGCTCGTCTTCGTATTCGTCAACAACGACGCCTACACCCGTCAGTACGACATCGACATCCTCAACGAGATCGGTGGCGACGATATTGCTCAGCACACCGTTGCCGTTCAGCAGGATGGCGCTACTGTCTACGAGGGTGAGTCCTTCACCTTTAAGGGCTATGAGGCACTCCCCGAGGGTTACCTTGCTCTGCCGTTCGTGATGTTTGCCCAGGCAATCAGCCTGCTCAACTCCGTGCGCGTGGGCAACACGCCCGATACGCCGAGCCCCACCGGCACGGTCAACCGCGTGGTCAAGGGCGTGACGATTCACCCCTTCACCGCTTAATCGCGTCCCCCTGTAAGGGCGCCCGTCCGCTCATAACGGCGGGCGGGCGCTTTTTGTTTTACGTGAGCTGGGTATAAGCATCACCACAGTCAACTGCTTTAGAAGCAAGGAGTGCATATGAGCACGTACGCAATTAAGGCTGACAAGTTCTTCTTGCCGGCAGGCCCGCAACTGGGCGGCTATCTTATGGTCGAGGATGGCGTCTTTGGCGCCTGGCAGGCCGACGAGCCCTCTTGCGAGATTAAGGATTACACGGGATCGTGGATCGCACCGGGTATGGTCGACACCCACATCCATGGCTTCTATAACCACTCGACTACCGATAACGATCCCGAGGGCATCGATATCAGCTCGACCGAGCTCGCCCGTCGCGGCACCACCAGCTGGCTGCCCACGACGTTCACCGATGGCGTCGAGCAGATCAAGGACGCCTGCGCCGCCATCGCCCAGGCGGACGAGGGTCGCGGCCCCGACTTCTGCGGTGCTCGCATTCAGGGCATCTACCTGGAGGGCCCCTTCTTTACCATGAAGCACGTGGGCGCGCAGAACCCCGCTTATCTGATCGACCCCTCCGAGGAGGTCTTCGATCAGTGGCAGGAGGCTGCGGGTGGCCGCATCGTTAAGAGCGCCATGGCGGCCGAGCGCGACGGTGCCGCTGCTTATGCGGCTGCTCTGAACGCCAAGGGTGTGGTGACCAGCATCGGTCACTCCGACGCCACCTACGATGAGTGCATCGCCGCCATCAACGCCGGCGCCAGCTGCTTTACGCATACCTATAACGGCCAGCGCGGGCTGCATCACCGTGAGCCCGGTGTCGTGGGTGCTGCCATGTCCACGCCCGAGACCTACGCCGAGATCATCTGTGACGGCAAGCACGTGAACCCTGCCGCCATCAAGGCGCTGCTGCAGGCAAAGGGCTGGCAGCATACGGTGCTCATCACCGACTGCCTGGGCTGCGGCGGCATGCCCGAGGGCAGCTACACCAGTGGCGGCATGGACGTCATCATGAAGGACAACTTGTGCTGGCTCGCCGACGGCAAGAGCATTGCCGGCTCGGTGCTCACGCTTGCCCAGGGCGTCAAGAACATCGTCGACTGGGGCATCGCCAGCGCCGATATCGCCATTCGCATGGCAACCGAGGTGCCGGCGCGCTCCGCGCACATCGAGGATAAGTGCGGCAGCATCATGCCGGGTCGCGACGCCGACTTTGTCGTGTTCGACCGTGAGCTCACCCTCGTCGAGACGTATGTTGGCGGCCAGAGCGTCGGCAACGCCTTTACCGAGTAACGATAGAAAAAGACGGCGGGCCCGAATCTGCTCGGACCCGCCGTATGGGTTAAACGCTCAAAAGCACCTTAACAGTTACAGCTTGTTAGCGATCTTCTTTGCCGTGCGCTTAACGCCGGCCACAAGACCTCCCGCAGGATGCTCCTTTTCGTAGGCTAGACGCTTCTCGCGCTTGGCGTACTCTTCGACGATGATGTCGCCATACTCGTCTTCGATCTTGTCGAAGAAGTCGACGGCGCCCTTAATTTCCTCAGCGGTCGGGTGTCCCTTTTGGACACCGCCGGTGAGTTTGAACGGCCCCCACGTATCAAAGCCGGGGCAGCCGTAGACACCCATAAAGATGGCCTGCCTCATGCGGCAGATGCCATCGATATCCTTGCCGTACCACTTGTTTTTGCCACCGTAGGTCATAAGGCCAAACACCTTGTCCTGCGGCTGCAGCACGTTAGTGAGCACGCGCGCCATATCTTTGTCGATCTCGGAGTAATAAATGCCCGTGGCGACGCCGATCAGATGATATTCGTGCAGGTCTGGGTACTCGTTTTTACCGAGTGACTTCACGTCGAGGGTATCGATTTCGGGGTGCGCCTCGACGATGGCGTCCACGAGCTTTTTCGTATTGCCGTGGTGGCGTGAGGCATAAAGAATGATGGTTCGCATAAGAAGGCCTTTCAGCTGTAATTGCATCAATGTCTGTATGGTACCCCGTTACATGGCCGGGATACCGGACGCATCGATGAGCGTGCGGGTTTGTCCTTTGGTCAGGGCCGAGACGGGTTCTTGCGAGCAAAAAGCAGTTGTTCGAAAGGATGGGCAATGGAATACGCTCTCTCCAACGATTCGATTTCTATCAAGGTTTCCACAGCCGGTGGCTCGTTTACCTCGATTGAGGCTGATGGTCGCGAGTATCTGTGGCAGGGTGATCCCGCAGTGTGGTCCGGCCAGGCACCGATTTGCTTCCCGATTTGCGGAGGCCTGCGTGATGGTAGCGCCATGACGTTTGCCGGGCATCATGTGAAGCTCGCTCGCCACGGGTTTGCGCGCAAACAGGAGTGGAAGCTGCTGAGCCAGAGCGAGAACGAGCTGGCGATGTGCCTGGCTTCGGAGGATAACGCCGCGCTGCTGAGCGATTATCCGTACCCGTTTAAGCTTGTCGCTCGTTATGCGCTTGAGGGGGATACCGTGCGCGTCTCCTATGAGGTGACCAACGAGGGCACCGAGGACATGCCGTTCTTTATCGGTGGACACCCCGGCTTTAGGTGCCCGCTCGACGAGGGCGAGGCCTATACGGACTACGAGCTGCGCTTTGAGAAGAACGAGGCTGCGGAGCTCTGCACCGCCGTTCCCTCGACTGGATTGATTGACGTGGCAAACCGCTCCAAGAACCCCATGGTGGGAAAGACGCTGCCCCTGTCGCATGAGCTCTTCGATTTTGCGGAGACCATCTTTGACGTGCTCGAGAGCCGTCAGGTCACGCTTTCCAAGAAGGGCGAGGACAAGGGCGTCCGCCTGAGCTTCGAGGGCTTCCCGTATCTCATTGTGTGGAGCGAGCCCGAGGGCGATTTTGTGGCAGTTGAACCCTGGGGCGGCCTTTCGACCTGCTCCGATGAGGATGACGTGCTTGAGCATAAGCGCGGCTGCCTTGTCGCCAAGCCCAAGGAGACCGTCGTTCGCTCGTTCACGATTGAAATTCTGTAATTCCGTTTTGTCGACTCGTATCGCGAGGCACAAGGAGCCTGCGAGATAAGGAGCTAAAAATGATCCTCACCGTTACGATGAACCCGTCTGTCGATACGCGCTATCAGCTCGATGAGCTCGTTATCGACGACGTCAACCGTGTGACGCCCGAAAAGACCGCCGGCGGCAAGGGCCTCAACGTGGCCCGTGTGCTGGGTCAGCTGGGCGACGACGTCGTGGCAACCGGTCTGCTCGGCGGCCACATGGGCGCTTACATGGCTGAGCTCATGGACGCCAACGGTATTAACAACGACTTTGTGCCCATCAAGGGCGAGACCCGCATCTGCCTCAATATCCTTCATGCCGGCAACCAGACCGAGCTGCTCGAGAGCGGCCCGACAATTGCCCCCGAGGAGCTCGATGCCTTTACCGCCAAGTTTACCGAGCTTGCGAGCAAGGCCGACGTCGTCACCATCTCGGGTTCGCTGCCCCGCGGTGTCGAGGCAGACTACTATGCCAAGATCACGGGCATTGCCGAGAACGCCGGTGCCAAGGTGTTGCTCGATACCTCGGGTGCTTCGCTCGAGGCCGCCCTTAAGTCCGAAATTAAGCCCGAGCTGGTCAAGCCTAACCTGACCGAGATCAACGGCCTTTTGGGTACGAGCTTTACCACCGACGATGTGGACGAGCTCCGCGCCGCGCTCGCCTCTGATGCCCGCTTCTCCGATATCCCCTGGGTCGTCGTGTCCATGGGCGCTGCCGGCTCCGTGGGCTTCCATAATGGCCGTGCATTCCGCGCCAAGACCCCCGATATCCCCGCCGTTAACGCTACGGGCTCTGGCGATTCGACCATTGCCGGCTTCGCGCATGCGATTGCTGCTGGCGCGGATGACGAGACGGTGCTGCGTACCGCCAACACCTGCGGCAAGCTCAATGCCATGGATCCCATGACCGGCCATCTGGTCATGGACCGTTGGGACGAGGTCTACAACGGCGTAGTCGTGACCGAGCTGTAAAAGCCTGGGCGTCGGCCCCGGCATTGCTTGCTAGCTCATGTCGACGACAAGTGCGGTAGCATTATGCTGGGGCGCGACGCCGAGTTTGTCGTGTTCAATCCCGACCTTACCCTGGTCGAGACGTATGTGGGTGGCAACAGCGTCGGTAATGCATTTACCGAGTAGCTGCCAAATAAACGATCCGAGAGGGGATTTAGATGATTTACGGTGCATTGGGCGATATCGAGGAATACCGCGGAATGCTCAAGGGTCTCGATGTGCTGATCGACTGGCTCGAGGAGAACGACCCGGCGGAGCTCGAGGTCGGCAGCCATCCGATTCTGGGCGACAAGGTCTTTGCGAACGTCATGGCTCCCACGACGCGTCCCGAGGCCGAGGCTCACTACGAGACGCATCAGCGCTATCACGACTTGCAGATTGACGTCGAGGGTCGTGAGGCCTTTAAGGTTGCCACGGGCAGCCTGACGCTGGTCCAGGAGTTTGACGAGAAGGACGACTACGACCTGGTCGATTCCGACGCCTCGATCGCCGGCGATCTTGCCGACGACAAATTCGCGCTGTTCGTTGCCGGCGAGCCCCACATGCCCACGCTCGAGTTCCCGGGAGATGGCGCACAGCCGGTCAAGAAGATCTGCTTTAAGCTGCTTGCCGACGCCTATTGGCAGGAGTAACGAGCTGCTCGGCTGAGCTGTTCGTCTGATGGCGTGATTCCCCTAGGGAAATCACGCTAGGACCCCGCCAAACGGGTTTTCCCTAGGGAAATCACGTTTGGCGGGGTTTTCTGTTTTTGAATAGGGAAGCCTCATTTATTTGCGAAGAACATCGGCTAGCCGCAGGATTGAAATCATCGACCGATAAGTGAGTTCCACTTTTTCGCCCGCAAGCAGTCGTTTCGAGCCAATCTCATCTAGCCCCACAAGCTGAGAAAACAGCGGGCTGCTCATCGTGCCCTCGTCAATTGATTCCCTTATGGTCTTCAAAACGTCCGTATCATGAAGCGACGCCGAGCTGTAGGGGGCAACACGAGCGGAACTCTCAATTAACGACGAGACAAAAGGATGGAGATGCTTTGGACATAGTCCATCAAACACCACATCCCCATTGTCATCCGAGCCGACCAGGCGCCAAGTATAATGATCGACCCAGTCATCTCCGTCATATATGGCGTCCATGAGCAACTTCCCGTCTAGAGAGAGAAACCTATTTGGACATCGGGGCGCAAGACCGCAATCCGTATCGGACCTGCAGCAGCTCCAACCCAACGCACCACTTAGGTTCCCTTTCGTACATGTGTATCAATCTGCCCCGAAATGCCGGTGAATGCAATTCCAGACCCGTTTGTCGGATAGCAATCGACGTATTTTTGTTTTCCGCTCACAACCTTGTATAGATAAATCGTTCCAGCAAAAGAGAAGGGATCGTTCGCAATTTTGTCCGGAAGAACTTGCCACCTCAAAATCCCGCTACCAATATGGTCAAGCTTGACCGTTCCGCCGTCCCCCTCAAAAGTGGCAAGGGGATTTACCCCAGACTGAGAGTCGGCATCGCCCTCCTTAGCAGTTATCAGCAGGCTGCCCGTATAAGACTGCTGAGGCTCACCTTCAGGACAGGCAGCCTCGGCCCAAGAAGGGCCACTCAGGCAGAACAGTCCGAGCAGCATCATTACCAACAAAAGAAAACCCTTAGTTCTTTTCATATATATCCCCAACGTCTCTCGACATTTGTATATCGTGACTATTTTAGATCTAGATGGGCAGTTCGAGCCCCCACCATGGCACTTGTTGCAGCTGGGTTTCTTTTCATTAAAATTTCACTTTGGTAAATCCCCGCCCCTAAGCATTAAACCCGAAGTCCACCGAGTGGGCCGCTGTTGACGTGGCGATGCTTGGATTGGCGCGCACGCACTCAAAATCGGCAACAAAAAAGCCGCCCGAAGGCGGCTATCTTGTGCAATGGAGCCAGCGACCGGGCTCGAACCGGTGACCCCCGCTTTACGAGTACGTGAATTCGGCATTTGACGAGATGAGGCCAATTTCACTGAATTAAAAGGAAGCGCAGGTAGAAATAGGTAATTAACAATTATTGAGCTAGCTATTAGAATCATATTTCCCACTATTTTCACACTTAGAGAGACTTGAAAGTGTGAAAAGTTTCGATTAGGCTTGCTGGCAAAGCTTTAAAGGCTTTGCCAGCAAGCCTAATCGAAAATCTAACGAGGGATATGATTGCAGGGATTGATAAAAAAGACCGCTCGCGGCACATCGGAATGCATCGATAAGAGCAAAGGCGTCTATCGGATTTATTTTTCCCTGGGAAAAGATCCGGAGACAGGACGGTACCGCCGTAGTCCGTCACGCAGGGTTCACTGCAGAAGCAAGAACCCGAAAAACTGGCCGAGTGAAGTCGCCAAGGCGCTGGAGGCCTATAGAGCTGAACTTGAGGGCGCTTCCAACCGTGGCAATGGTCCTCTGGGCCTATCAGATTATGCGGACAGGTTTCACGCGAACAGGGAGTCGACCATGGGATCACCTCTTGCTTATGAGCGTGAAGGTTTGGACATTCGTCACATACGCGAGCTGTTCGGCAATCCCGATCTCACTCGGCTTAAATCGGATGACGTTCGCACTGCTTATGCCAAGGCTAGAAAAGAAGGCCGATTCAGCGAAAGTGAAATTCGCCGCATCCACATCAAGCTCAAACAGGTAATGGAGGATGCCGTCGATAACGACCTCGTGGGCAAAAACCCTTGTAGGGGAGTGAAACTGCCCAAGCAGAATGTCGAGGCTCGTAAGGCGCTGAGCGCCGATGAGGCGGCAAGGCTTCTTGCGGTCCTTTTGGAGGAGAAGCCATCTTCCTTTATCACATGCACAATGCTTCTACTTCTCTGCGGTTTGAGGAAGGGGGAGGCCCTTGGTCTCTCATGGGAGGATTATGACCCCGACGCCAAGACTCTGAGGATAGTAAAGCAATATACGAACGACAGGACATTGAGGCCGCCTAAATCAAAGATGAGCAGGCGTAAGATTTCGGTTGGAAATGAACTTGCCGACTATCTGGACAGGTGGAAAGCCATTCAGCGGAGTGAGTTCGATTCCTTTGCAGTGGGGCAGACTGGAGAAACGCCCATTGTCCATTCCATTGGGATCGTTGACGCCGCCAACGGCAAACGGGCTCTTGTGACCCGGATGGATGGACATAACTATTCAAGGGCGTTTAGGCTGTTTGCGGCGAAAAACGGCTTCGGTACTTTTAAGGAGAGCAGGGAAGTCATTGGGAGTGACGGCGTCAAACGTACCCGCTATACGGGTTATAGCGGGCTGAAGCCTCATGAGCTTAGACATACGCAAGCGACTTTGCTCGTTGGTGCCAATGCGGACATTAAGACGATCCAGGCGCGTTTGGGCCATGCTAGCCCATCGACGACGCTGTCTATCTATAGCCACTTTATCGAGGCAAATGACCAGAAGGCAGCATCAGTGCTGGATGATCTGCTGAAGGGCTAAAAAGGGCTAAAAAAGAGGCCCCTTTGGGGCCTCTTTTTTAAGCGACATTGTTTCGGTAGATCATTGCGCCATATGGCGGCTCCAGCTCCATAGACTGATAGTAGCTGGCATCTAGAAGGTTGAAATAACAAATGATGGGGGCGGCTAGGTGCTCGTCCATATTTAGGTAATGTCCCTCATCATCTGTGACCAGTTTGACCTCGTCGCGCATCACGTCGGTCATGCGGGGCCAGAGTTTGGTTGCGCGCTGCAATTTGTCCTTTTGACTGTACTCTCCGTTATGGAAGAAGGCAAAATGAGGCGCATCGTATTTTGCGCCGCCGCGAATTTCGATAATTCCGACCTGGCTGCAAGACTTCGCGCATTCCTCTGTTTCCAATAAAGTCCAAGAGGAGGGGAGGACAGCGTAATCGCCGCCGAGGAGATCGACCCGTCTCATTCCCTGGGGCCTCTCCTCTTTCTCGCAATATAAAGAGAAATGGTCGTGGAGCCTCTGGAATTGCTCTCGATAAAGTTCCAATTGACTAAAACTCATTTCTTCTGATCCGTCAACGGGAAGGGCCTTCATTTCATTGGTGATTTGCCGAGCTTCCCTGAGGCACGCCTCATCGAGGGCCCTGGCGACCCTCGGCTGCAACCCCGTGAGCAGGTTGCATAGATAGTCGATAGCCTCGCCGGTGCTTCTGACTGATTCGGGGTTCTTGAGGCGTAGCTCTTCGATTTTCTCCGGGGTCGTCGCCTGAACAGTTGTTCCGAACTTAATTTTCCGCATCTTACTTCCGGATAATGGTAAACGTCCCATAACCACTCCAATCATCGTTGTATATATATTAAATCAGTCAGACAATAAAGTCTATACAGTCAGAAAGTGAATTAGAAACTAGAACTGTAACTAGATATGATTGTGCAACAGACAGTGTTACAATATAAACAGTAAGCGCCTGACCAGCTTGTTTGAAAGGAGTTATTTTATTTTCGGTCATTGATTAAAAAGCCGCCCGCCCTTCCCTATCTAAGTTTGGCGACGAAGGGGGAGGGGCGAGCTAGCCTGAAAGGATTCTACCATGATTGTAGAGCCTGAACCGTACGCTGCCGTACAAGCATCAACTGCGGTTTCTTCTGATTCCAACTTGGGCCACGAGCGCCTTCTTGGCATCGCTGAAGTGTGCAAGATAACCGGCTTGAGTCCGGTTACGGCCTCGAAGATGATGAAGGAGAGCGGGCGCGCGATTGCGTTGCACCGCCGCATTTACATCCTTGAATCGAGCTTCTTTGCATACCTCCATGAATTGGAGGCGAGCGAACCGTGCCGGCTTTAAATCCCATGAGCGTCGGCCTCGACGAGACCGCCTTGCGTATCTTAAAGAATAGGCCGCTTGGGCATATCGAACACGGTGCGCTGGATACTATCCTCGGAGGTCTTCGTCAATACCTGTGCATCGTCCCCGGCGGACCCGGTACGGGTAAAACAACGTTTATGCAGCAAATCGCCGACGGATGGGCCATTGCTGGCCATCCGGTGGTCATCTTTGAGGGCGAGCTCGGGCGAGACAGCATGCTCGCGAAGAGCCTCACCCGCATCTCGGGCGGCGAGCTCACGCACGATGATATGAACGGCGATGGCATGTCTGAGGACAAACGCGGGCTCTTCGAGAAGGTTCTCGACATTTACGCCCGCAGCATCGCCGAGCGAATGTATATCATTCCTGGTGAAATTAAATATGCCGGGATGCGAAAGGCAATCGAAGAGGTTGCCGATAAACATGGCGAACCGCCACTGGTTATTGTTGATTACGCGCAAATCGTCTCTTTGCCGCAGGAACTGCGCATTGCCGACGAGCGTATCGGTCTCAAGCTCGTCGCTTCCGAGCTCCGCCGAATCGTGGATGAGGCCCATTGTCCGCTCTTCGCTATCTCATCAATTAACCGCGTTAATTACGACAAGCAGACCACCGGGCTTCAGGCGATAGGCGGGTGCAACATGTTCGAGTATTCGGCAGATCTCGTTATGTCGCTTTCTATTAAGGGCGATAAGCCCGAAGAGCGTAATGCCAATATGTTGCTTAAAAAACGGCCCGTCATTGCTTCAAT
>DXLV01000070.1 GCA_019414545.1 Collinsella sp.
TGCCATCCTCGTAGCGCACGGTGACTTGGGTTTTGCCATCGGGACGCAGATAGGCGAGGGTGCCGTCGTGGCGCACGGCTGCCAGGCGCTCGGCCAAGCGGCTGGCAAGGTAGTGTGGCATGGGCATGAGGGTCTTGGTCTCGTTGGAGGCATAACCGAACATCATGCCCTGGTCGCCGGCACCGATAAGGTCGATCGGGTCGGTGGTGGCGCCGGTCTGGGTCTCGAAGGACTCGTCAACGCCCTGGGCGATATCGGGCGACTGCTCGTGGATGAGGCTCATAACGCCGCAGGTGTCGCAGTCAAAACCGAACTTGGCGCGGTTGTAGCCAATGCGGCGGATGACGCCGCGGGCGATTTCCTGTACGTCGACGTAGGCCTGGGTGCGAATCTCGCCGGCGACGATGACGGTGCCGGTGGTCACGAGGGTCTCGCAGGCGCAGCGGACGTTCTCCACGTTGGCGGGCACGCCGTTGGGGGCGATGTAGCCCTGCTCCTGGAGCTCTATTTCTTTGGCGAGGATTGCGTCGAGGACGGCGTCGCTGATCTGGTCAGCGATCTTATCGGGATGACCTTCGGTCACCGACTCCGACGTAAAAACAAAGGACCCGTGTTGGGGCGGGATGGAACGAAGTTCTTCTGACATGATTGTCCTTTCAAAAACGTGTCCCGGCGACCGTTACCATTCCGCCGGGCTCTCTATGCAAGGGCACATCATAGCGCGTAAATCAAACATTCACACCCTTTCCGCACCTACTCATTGGGGACAGACTTAAATGACTACCCTTACCTAAGTGCCGACAGGTTGTCCAATGACTGGTCATTTAAGTCTGTCCCCAATGAGTAGGTAGGTGCCCTTTGTGCGGAGGTTGCTTTGATGCTTTATACTGGTGCGGTTAGACATCCATCCTGCAATCGAGGAGATTTCCATGGCATCAGACGTTCGCGTCCGCTTTGCACCCTCACCGACGGGCAAGCTGCACATCGGCGGCGCCCGCACCGCTATCTATAACTGGGCTTTCGCCCGTGCAAACGGCGGCACGTTCATCCTGCGCATCGACGACACCGACCCCACCCGCTCCACCGACGAGAACACGCAGATCATCCTGCGCGCCATGCGTTGGCTGGGCCTGGACTGGGACGAGGGTCCCGAGGTGGGCGGCGACTTTGGTCCCTACGCACAGACCGAGCGCCTGGACCTGTACAAGCAGGCAGCCCAGAAGCTCTGGGACGAGGGCAAGGCCTATCCGTGCTTCTGCACCAAGGAGCAGCTCGATGCCGACCGTAAGGCCGCGCAGGAGCGCAAGGACCCCTTCCAGGGCTATCAGCGCCGCTGCCGCGATCTTGATCCCGAGGAGGCCCGTCGCCGCATCGAGGCCGGCGAGTCCTACGTCCTGCGCATCAAGGTGCCCGAGGACCGCGGCGACGTCGTCATCCACGACGCCGTCCACGGCGAGGTAACCTTCGACGCCAAGGAGCTTGACGACTTTGTCATCTTCCGCTCCGACGGCACGCCCACGTACAACTTCGCGACCGTCGTCGATGACGCCATGATGAAGATCACTCACGTCATCCGCGGCGACGACCACCTGTCCAACACCCCGCGTCAAGTCATGGTCTACGAGGCCCTCGGCGCGCCCGTGCCTACGTTCGCCCACATCTCCATGATCTTGGGTGCCGACGGCAAGAAGCTCTCCAAGCGCCACGGCGCCACCTCGGTGGAGGAGTACCGCGACGCCGGCTACCTGTCCGACGCCTTCGTCAACTACTTGGCGCTGCTCGGCTGGTCGCTCGACGGCGAGACCACGATCATCCCGCGCGATGTCCTGGCCAGCAAGTTCTCGCTCGACCGCATCTCCAAGAACCCGGCGACCTTCGACCCCAAGAAGCTCGACTGGGTCAATGCCGAGTACATCAACGGCATGTCCGATGCTCAGTTTGCCGACGAGATCATGGTCCCCGAGCTGCACGAGGCGGGTCTCATCGAGGGTAACGTCGAGTACGGCGAGGATTGGATCGACGCGCTTGCCGCCATCGTTAAGCCGCGCACCAAGATGCCGGCCGACGCCGTGACCGTCGCCGCTCCCATTTTCGCTACGGCCGAGACGCTCGAGTATGACGAGAAATCCGTCAACAAGGGCCTGGCCAAGGAGGGCATGGGTGCCATTCTTGATGCCGCCAAGGCCGCGCTCGAGGGTGTGAACGAGTGGACGGCTGCCAACATCGACGCCGCGCTTGAGCCGCTGCCCGAGCAGATGGACCTCAAGAAGCGCGTGGTGTTCCAGGCCGTGCGCGTCGCCGTCTGCGGCAACATGGTGAGCCCTCCGCTGGGCGAGACCATGGCGCTCGTCGGCCGCGACGACTGCCTGGCGCGCATCGATCGCGCCCGCACGATGGCGCTGTAATCGCTGCGCAAACGTTTGTATCCGAGCCCCGTTCACCCTGAGCGGGGTTCTTGTTTCTGTAGACGAATGGGATGGGAGGTGCTGGGGCCATGGCCGAGCAACTTTCGCTGTTTGGTTCGCCGGATCCGGAGGAGACTCCGGCGGCGCCGGCATCCGGTGCTGCCCTGGCCAAGCCCGAGCCTTCACCTGAGCCCATTGCCGCCTACACGAGCGTGGTTCTCGACATCCCCACCCGTGCGCTGTCCGAACCGTTTGCTTACGGCATTCCTGAGTCCCTTGCGAGCGAGGCCCAGGTCGGATCGACGGTTCTGGTCCACTTTGGCAACCGTGCCGCCGCAGGCTATATCGTCGATATTGCGCCCGAACTGGGCGACTTGCAAGGCAACATTACCCTCGACACCGCGCGCATCAAGCCCATCGAGACCATCCTCAGCAAACCGCTCTTTGGCGCCGAGTCCGCCCGTATTGCACGTTGGATGAGCCGCGAGTATGTTGCGACGCTTTCCGAGTGCCTGCGCCTGTTCTTGCCTCCGGGCGGAAGCCCGCGCGTGGTCAAGGGCGACGACGGCGTGTGGGCCGTTGAGCGCCCCGCCGTCAAACCCATCCAAAACCGCTGGGTCATGCTCACGCCCGAGGGCTTCGACTATACGCCTCCCAAAACGGCGGTCCGCCAGCGTCAGCTCATCGAGGCACTACAGTGCGGCCCGGTCACAACGCGCGACCTCAACCTGCTCTACAACAGCATGTCGGCGACCATCAAGGCGCTCGAAAAACGTGGTGTCGTCGTGGTGGAGGAGCGTCGCGCCTGGCGTGGCTGCAGCGAGCAGACCACGCTGTCCTCGGCAAGCGGTAAGGCACCAGTCGCGCTCACGAACGGCCAGCAGCAGGCGCTCGCGCAGATTGAGCGCGCTCGTCTGGACGCTCATGGCGACGTGGTGTTGGTCGACGGCGTCACCGGCTCCGGCAAAACCGAGGTTTACCTCTCGGCGATTGAGCGCGTGCTGGCGGCCGGCCGTTCGGCCTGCGTGCTGGTGCCCGAGATCTCGCTGACGGCCCAGACTGTCGGCCGCTTCCGCTCGCGCTTTGGCGAGACGGTCGCCGTGTTCCATTCGCGTCTTTCTGCGGGCGAGCGCCTGGACCAGTGGGATATGGTTGCCAGCGGTGCGGCCCGCGTGGTCGTCGGCGCCCGCTCGGCGCTCTTTTGCCCGCTCAGCGACCCGGGCCTCATCATCATCGACGAGGAGCACGAGACCAGTTACAAGCAGGGTTCCAGCCCGCGCTACCATGCGCGCGAAGTGGCGGCCGAGATGGCGCGTCGCTATCGCTGCCCGCTCGTGCTGGGCTCGGCCACGCCTTCTGCTGAGGCCCTCGACCGCTGCCGCCGTGGCACGTATAACGGTGCCACCTGGACGCGCGTCGAGATGCCCGAGCGCCCGGGACACGCCGTGCTGCCCACGGTCCGTATTGCAGACCTGCGCCGGGAGTTCTCGCACGGCAGCCGCTCCATGTTCTCAAAACCCTTGATGGAGGGCTTGGAGCGTGTGGTCGAGCGCCGCGAGAAGGCCGTGCTGCTGCATAACCGCCGTGGCTTTGCGCCGTTCCTGATGTGCCGCGAGTGCGGCTGCGTCCCCACCTGCAACCACTGCTCCACCGCGCTTACGTATCACGAGCGCACGCACACGCTGCAGTGCCACACCTGCGGTTCGTCTTGGCGCGTGCAGCCGTATCCCGCGCCCACGAGCCGTTGCCCCAAATGTGGCAGTCGCTACCTGGCAAAAATGGGCCTGGGCACGCAGCAGATTGAGGACGCACTGCACCAGATGCTTCCCGAGGATGTCGCCATTATTCGCATGGATGCCGATTCCACGCGCGGCAAGGATGCGCACAAAAAGCTGCTCGAGCAGTTCGATGCTGCCGATTGCGCGGTGCTGCTGGGCACCCAAATGATCGCAAAGGGCCTCGACTTTCCCGAGGTCACGCTCGTGGGCGTGGTCAATGCCGACTTTGCCCTCAAGCTGCCGGACTTCCGCGCAGGGGAGCGCGCCTACGACCTGCTGGAACAGGTTGCAGGCCGTGCCGGTCGCGGCGATCGTCCCGGCGAGGTGATCATCCAGACCTATCTGCC
>DXLV01000071.1 GCA_019414545.1 Collinsella sp.
GCCATCGGTACGCACCACAAAGCAGCCTAGGCGCTTCATGAGGGCACGGGCTTCCTCAAGCTCGCTGCGCACACTCTCGGGCTCGGCATAGGAGCCGGCAACGGCACGGGCGTAGTCATCGCCCAAGCGGCTATCGCGAATTTCGGAAATCACATCGACGGTCGAGATCAGACCAAACAACCGCATCGGGTCAACCTCGTAAATCGACTTCGGCGGCTCCATGCCATGCGCCAGTGGGACATTGGCGACCTTGTAGCCCTGATAGGCTAAATACATCGACAGCGGCGTCTTGGATGTACGCGACACACCCAGCAGCACGATATCGGCACCCGACAGATCGTCGCAACCGCGCCCGTCATCGTGCTCAACGAAATACTCCATGGCCTCGATACGATGGAAATAGCGGTCATCGGTCTTGTGAATCACGCCCGCAACGCACTTGGGCGGCACACCGATGAGCGACGACAGCACGGCAAGCGTCGGGCCGATCAGGTCGACCGAACGGATATGCAGCATACCCAGGTAATCGAGCACGCGGGCGCGAAGCGCCGGATCGACAATGGTATGGAACACGGCGACATCGCGATGGTCGGCATCGACGCGCGGCCCCACAAATGACTTGACCTGCTCCACGGAGGTCACCTTGGGCAGGCGCAAAACGCGAAAAGCCCCTTCATCAAATTGCCCGGACGCCGCAAGCACCACCTCACAAGCGGTATCGCCGAGCGAGTCGGAGATAACGATAACGGTGGGACGAGCGGTGACCGGGCAATCCATGCGGGGCTCCTTTTGCGCTTATGCGCAGGCTGGCTTACTTTTTGCGGGCAAGCTCACCGATGTTGGCAATGCCGGAGAAAACGGCCTCGAAGCGGTTGAGCAGCTTAAGGCGATTATCGCGAAGCTGCTCGTCCTTGTCCATGACCATGACCTCATCGAAGAAACGGTCGATGGGCGCGCGCAGGGCGGCGAGGGCGGCAAATGCGGTCGGGTAGTCCTCGGCAGCAAGGGCGGCATCGACGGCGGTCTGAGCAGCCTCGGAGGCGTCGGCGAGCGCAAGCTCGACCTCGCCCATCAGGCTGCGGTCATACTCCGCACCCAGCTCGGGCTTGGAGATATGCGCGGCGCGGGCATAGGCGGTCGCCAGGTTGTCGAACGTCTCAGCGTCGTTCTTGCGGGCCTCGTCGAGGGCGGCGCAGCGGGCGAAGAAGACGGACGGGGCGATGATGTGCACCGCGGAGACGGCGGCGACGGTATCGGCCGGAATCTTTTCGTCGCGGGCCATGCTCACCAGGCGGCCATGGAAGAAGTCACGAACCTGCTGGGCGACCTCGGCGGCGTCGAACTCAATGCCCTGCTCACTGTAGAGTTCGAGGGCAAAGTCGATGAGCGACGTGGGGTCGATCGGCAGACGGTCGCGCAGGATGTTGATAATGCCGATAGCGGCACGACGCAGCGCGTAGGGGTCGGAGGAGCCGGTCGGGGGCTCGCCGATGGCAAAGATACCGGCGATGGTATCGAGCTTGTCGGCGCAGGCCACGATGCAGCCAGCGGTGCCCTCGGGCAGCTCGTCACCGGCAAAACGGGGACGATAGTGATCGCGAATAGCATGGGCGACCTCGTCGTTCTCCCCCATCGCGGTCGCGTAATAACCGCCCATCACGCCCTGCTGGCTCGTGAACTCGACGACGGCGTTGGACACCAGGTCTGCCTTGCACAGGTGTGCGGCGCGAGCAGCGTCGGCGGCAAGATGGGCGCCCAGGTGAGCCTCGCGGGCGATAGCGAGCGCGAGCTGCTCGATGCGCTCGGACTTGGCGAGCACGCTACCGAGCTTCTCCTGGAAGGCAACCTTGGACAGACGCTCACGGAACTCGTCGAGGGAGATCTTCAGGTCCTCCTCGTAGAAGAACTTAGCGTCGTCCAGACGGGCGCGCACGACGCGCTCGTTACCGTCGATCACGCGCTCGGCGTTCTCGGGCTTGCTGTTGGAGACGACCACGAACTCACGCGTCAGCTTGCCCTCGCCGTCATAGATCGGAAAGTAGCGCTGGTTGGTGAGCATGGACTCGCAGATAATCTCGTGCGGGACCTTGAGGAACTCCTCGTCGAAAGTACCGACGAGCACCGTCGGCCACTCGCAGAGGTTAATGACCTCCTCAAAGACCTTCTTGGGCGTATCGACATGGCAGCCGGGGCGAGCGGCCTCGACCTCGGAGATACCGGCAAGGATGGCCTCGCGACGGCGCTCGGCAGAAAGCACGCCGGCGTCCTCGAGTACCTGCTCGTAGGCGGCGGGGCTGGCGACAACGTGGTCACCGGGGCCCAGCACGCGATGGCCGCGCGTGGTGTTGCCGCTCGTCACGTCGGCAAACGACACGGGCACAACATCCTCGCCCAGAAGGCAGCAAATCCAGCGGACCGGACGCACGAACGTCGCGTGCTCGTGGCCCCAGCGCTGGGAGCGGTAGTTGGGCCACTGCAGGCCGGCAATGGTCTTCTCGCACAGGGCCGTCAGGATCGGGGTTGCCGGTGCGGAGGGAATGTTCTTCTCGGCAAAGACATACTCGCGACCGTCGGTATCCTCACGACGGACCAGGTCCTCGGCAGCCACACCGCACTTGCGGGCGAAGCCCTGGGCGGCCTTGGTGGCGTTACCGTCAGCGTCGAAGGCGATGTTTGCCGCGGGGCCACGCTTGACCTCGTGAACCTCATCGGTCGCGGTGGCAACGTCGGCAACGAGCGCAGCCAGGCGACGCGGGCTCGAGATCACGCGGACCTCGCCGTGGGCCAGACCGGCCTCGTCGAGACCCTTGGCGATCATGGTACCAAGCTGCTTGACGGCATTGTTCAGCGGTGCAGAGGGCATTTCCTCCGTACCGATCTCAAACAGGAAATCCTTAGCGTCTGCCATGGCTTACGCCACCTCGCCTTCCTGGTCGGCATTCTCATTGACTCCGGCAACCTCGGCCATATAGGCCTCGCAGCACGCCTTGGCGACGGCGCGGACGCGCAGAATGTAGTTGGCACGCTCGACCGCGGACAGCGCGCCGCGGGCATCGAGCAGGTTGAAGGCATGGCTGCACTTCATGACGCAGTCGTAAGCGGGCAGCGGCAGCTTGCGCTCAAGGCAGGAGTGGCACTCGGCCTCGTAGTCGTCAAACTTCTGACGCATCATCTCGACGTTGGCGACCTCAAAGTTGTAGGCGCTAAACTCGCGCTCGTTCTCCAAGAACACGTCGCCATAGGTCATCGGCGTGCCGTCGGGCAGATAGCTCCACACCAGGTCGTAGACGGAGTTAACGCCCTGGGCGTACATGGCGATGCGCTCCAGGCCGTAGGTGATCTCGACGGGCACGGGATCGACCTCGATGCCGCCCACCTGCTGGAAGTACGTGAACTGCGTGACCTCCATGCCGTTGAGCCAGACCTCCCAGCCAAGGCCCCAGGCGCCCAGGGTCGGGCTCTCCCAGTCGTCCTCGACAAAACGGACGTCATGGTCGTTGGGGTCCAGGCCAATGGCAGCCAGCGAACCCAGGTAGAGCTCCTGAGCGTTGACCGGCGACGGCTTGATGAGCACCTGGAACTGATAGTAGTGCTGCATGCGGTTGGGGTTCTCGCCGTAGCGGCCATCGGCGGGACGGCGGCAAGGCTGAGCGTAGCAGGTGCGCCACTCGGCGGGACCGAGCGAGCGCAGCGTGGTCGCGGTGTGGAAGGTACCGGCACCGACCTCGGAGTCATAGGGCTGCATAATAACGCAGCCCTGCTCGCCCCAGTACTGCTGGAGGCGCAGGATGATGTCTTGGAAGGAAAGCGATGAAGCGTTCATGCCTCTAATATCCCCTCGTCGAAACGATTACACGGTTAGGTACTGTACTATAGCGGTTTTTAGTCGATAGCGCCGATGCGGTTGAGCGGCCAGTAGCGCACAAGCGCCACAGCGATCAAATCAGAGCGATCGACGGGACCAAAGTAGCGCGAGTCGGCAGAGTTTTCGCGGTTGTCGCCCATCACCCACACGCACCCGTCGGGAACGGTGTAGGGATAACTCACCTGGGCGCCAGGCGCTTGGACCGAAAGCGGCCAACTCATGCCCGTCGTATAGTCCTCGTCGAGCGCTTGGCCGTCAACGACCACCTTGCCGTCCTGCAGGTCGACCGTCTGGCCGGCCGTGGCAATAACACGCTTGACAAGAACATCATGCTCGGAAGTGGCATCGGGGTTGTGGAACACCACGATATCACCCTGTTTGACGGGCTGACCGAGCTCGACAAAACGGACGTCATGGTCGTTGGGGTCCAGGCCAATGGCAGCCAGCGAA
>DXLV01000072.1 GCA_019414545.1 Collinsella sp.
GCCGCGACGGTCGTGCTCGACGCCCGCGGCATCGTACAGGCTGGCATCGATGCCCTCGCCCACGGCGCAGATCACCGTGGTGGCGGAAAGCTCGACGGTCTCGCCCGTGGCGACGGGGCTGCGACGGCCGCTTGCATCCGGCTCGCCAAGTTCCATGACGTCGCAGATCAGCACGGCGCCGTTGAGCGCCTTGGGCGCCAGCAGCTCGCAGAACTCAACGCCGTCGGCAAAAGCAAGATCGAGCTCTTCCTCGTCGGCGGGCATCTGCTTCTTGGTGCGGCGATACACCAGGCGCACGTTCTTCACGCCAGCAAGGCGCTTGGCCACGCGGGCCGCGTCCATGGCGGTGTTGCCGGCGCCGATGACCACGACGTCCTCGCCCAGCTCGAGCTTCTCGCCCTTCTTGGCGGCCTCGAGGAACTCCAGCACGTCGAGCTCGGCACCCTCGCCTAGGCCCGCAGAGCCGGGCATCCAGGCACCAGTGGCCACGACTACGTCGGTAAAGCCCTGGGCCTTGAGCTCGTCAATGGACTCCACGCGGGCGTTGAGCTGCACCTTGGCGCCAAAGGCCAGACAGAGCTCGGCATCGTGGGAGATATCGTCGCTTGCGATACGGAACTCGGGGATCACGTGACGGACCACGCCGCCGAGAGAGTCGCGGGCCTCGAAGATAGTGACGGGCACGCCGGCACGCGTCAGGAAGAACGCCGTCGCCAGGCCGGCAGGGCCGCCGCCGATAACGGCAACGTTGCGCTCGGCGTCGTTGGCGATGGCCTGGGCGCGCAGCTTGGGCAGCACGGCGGTCATGGCCTCGCGAGCGGCCTTGAGCTTGCTGGCGCGGATCTGGGCGCCCTCGGGCTCGTAGAACGCACGCTCGCAGGCACGGCCGCAGGGATGCGGGCAGATGGTGCCGGTAATGAACGGCAGGGCGTTGCGCTCGATGATGATGTTGAGCGCGTCCTCGAAGCGACCTTCGTCAACAGCCGCCAGGTAGGCGGGAATATCCTGCTGGATGGGGCAGCTCGTACGGCACGGCGTGGTAAAGCAGTCGGAAAGCGGGCTCTTGCCGGCGACCTTGCGATCGGGCAGCGGGCGCAGCGGCTTCTTGTAGAGCGGGTTGGTGAGCGAGTCGGTCTGGATCGCGGTCACGGCCTCGAGCGAGACGCCCTCAAACGGCTTGCCGTCCAGGTCGGTAAACTCGCCGGCCATCTGGCTAAAGCGCTCGTAACCACCGGGCTTGAGCACGTCAGTCGCCAGGGTGACGGGCCAAATGCCGGCATCGTACAGGGCACGGATGTTGTAGACCGTGGCACCACCGGAGTAGCTGATGCGCAGCTTGCCGTCAAACTGCTCGGTAATGCGGCGGGCAGCCTCGATGGTCAGCGAGAACAGCGAACGGCCGGACATATACATCTCGGTGGAAGGCAGCTCGTTCCTCGTCACGTCGACGGGGAACGTGTTGGTCAGCTTGACGCCAAACTCCAGGCCGCGCTCGGCGCACAGGGCAATCAGGCGCTCGAACATGGGCACGGCGTCGACCCACTGCAGGTCCTCGCGGAAGTGCGTGTCATCGAAGACGATGTAGTCAAAGCCCAGCTCGTTGAGGCGCTGGCGGGCAAACTCATAGCCCAGCAGCGTGGGGTTGCACTTGATGTAGGTATTGAGGCCCTTCTCGGTGATGAGGTAGGTCGCAATGCGCTCGATCTCCGCCGGCGGGCAGCCGTGCAGGGTAGACTCGGTGATGGAGTTGGAGACGCGCGCCGGGATGGACTCGACAAACGCGGCGTCGACATGCTCAAACTTGTCCAGGTTGGCAAGCGCCCACGTGCGGCACTCGTTCCAAACCTCGGAGCCGCTGGCATCCTTCATGCCCTCGATGTAGGCGTCGACCTTGGGGCTCTTAATGCCCTCCAGGTCATAGCCCACCGACATGTTGAAGACAAAGCCGTCCGGGCTGCCCAGACCGTACTCGCGAGCGATCAGGTGGCAGGCAAACCATGCCTTCACGTACTCGGCAAAGGCCTGCGGAACCTCGAGCTCGGTCGACCATTCGCAGTTGTAGCACTCGTCCTGAGCCACGATGCAGGGCTTGTTGACGCACTTGGAGAGCTCCTCGCCGTCCATAACCTGGACGGTCTTGAGCTCAAAGAAGCGGGAACCAGCAACATAGGATGCCACGATGTTCTGGGCAAGCTGCGTATTGGGACCGGCGGCCGGGCCAAACGGAGTCTCGATGCGCTCGTCAAAAATGGGAAGCGCACCCTCCTGGTTGGTCGTGACCATCTTACGCACGCCAAAGATGGCGTCCTGGGTCTTGTGCTCCTCGATGATCCAGTTCATCAGCTGCGAAAACGGGATCGGCCTCATGATGTCGCTCATAATGAGCTCCTCTCTGTAACGCCCGGCGAGACCGCGCGGCGGGCGCAAATACGGTGTAGCGCTAGCACAGCGCCGGCGACCCCGCGGAGGCCGCCTATGCGCGCGTCGGATGCGGCGAAACATCCGACGCGCGCGAATCTCCAATTGGAATTAGTACACGCGATCGTTGAGCGTGCTCCAGAGCTTCTTGGACTCGGCCATGGTCCACGCGTTGATCTTGTCCTCATCAATCCCAACGAACTCACGATCCTTGTACAGGACGCGGCCGTTGATGATGGTGGTGCGGCAGTTTTTGCCCATCATGCCAAAGAGCATGTGGCCGTCGATATTCTCCTCGCTCAGCGGCGTAAAGGGCTTGTAGTCCATGACGATGACATCGGCGGCAGCGCCGGCCTCGAGCACGCCGAGCTTGCGATCGAAGTACTTGCTCGCCATCTTGGCGTTGTTCTCGAACAGCATGGTCATGGCCTCGCACCAGCCCACGTTGGGCATGGCGGCGTTGTGTCGCTGAATGATCAGGAAGACCTTGAGGCTCTCGAGCATATCGTGGGTGTAGGCGTCGGTGCCCATGCACACGGGGATGCCGCGGCGGAAGAACTCGAGCACGGGGGCGCAGCCCACGGCGTTGCCCATATTGGATTCGGGGTTGTTGACGAGCCAGGTACCAGACTCCTTGACGATATCCATCTCGGCGGGCGTCACGTGGATGCAGTGGCCGAGCATGGTGTCGGGACCCAGCAAATTGTGCTGCAGCAGACGCTCGACGGGGCTGATGCCACCGCGGTTGAGGCGGGAGTCCCACACGTCATTCATGCCCTCGCACACATGGATGTGGAAGCCGGTCAGGCCGTTGTTGGCCTCGGCCATCTTATCCATGGTCTCGTCCGACAGCGTAAAGGTGGCGTGACCGCCAAACATGGCGGCGATCATGTGGTTGTCGTTATCGCGACGCTCCTTGGCGGCCCACTGGGCAAACTCGGCGTTCTCGGCAATGGCCTGGTCGCATTTTTCCTGGCCGCGGCGGTCGGAGACCTCGTAGCACAGGCACGAACGCATGCCCAGCTCCTGAGCTGCATCCTTAATGGTAAAGAGGCTTCCCGGGATCTCGCAGAAGCTCGCATGGTGATCGAAGATCGTGGTGACGCCATCGCGGATGGAGTCAAGAATCGTGGCATAGGCGCTCGCCTTGGTGCCGTCGAGCGTCAGGTTGTCGTCGATCTTCCACCACTGCTGCTCAAGATTCTCCAGGAAGTTGGTGGGGTTGCAGCCCTTAATGGCAAGGCCGCGGGCCAGACCCGAGTAGATGTGGGTGTGGCAATTGATGAGTCCGGGCATGATGAGGTTGCCCTGGGCGTCGACGTACTCGGCATCCGGGTACTTGGCCTTGAGCTCGCACTCGGGGCCCACTTCGACGATCGTATCTCCGTCAATGGCGACCGCACCGTTGGGAATGAACGGGGTCTGAGCGTTGCGGGTAAAGACGGAACCGTTAGCGACCAGAAGCATGAATGCTCCCTTCAACATCAGGGGCGGGGTTTGACACCTCTGACATGGCGGAGTGCGAAGCGCCGGCCTACACCGGAAACGGGCCCTCTCCCGTCAACGCTTCACCAAAGGGACAAACCCTTTGAAGTGCGGCTTGGCGCCGCATGGCGTCGGCGGACGAGGCGATGCGCCCGCCGACGAATAGCACCGAATTGGTTACTTCTTGCTCTCGGGCAAGACCAGATCCACGGCAGCGTCCTTGGCAGCATCGATGTGCTGAGCCACGACCGGCGTCTGCGGAAGGATCAGGTTAAGGAC
>DXLV01000073.1 GCA_019414545.1 Collinsella sp.
TCGACCGCGGCGACCGCGAGGAACCGTTGGCGCAGACAGGCGACAGACGATGGCTCTTGGCAGCAGGCGCCACAGCAGCAGGCGCAGGAACCGCCGGCCTCGGTCTGCACATCAAACGCAGCCAGAAACAAAACATGGACAGGCCGCACTAAATTAGCTAAGGAGACCCCATGGCATCGAAGAACCTTTTGCCCGTCGTCGCACTCTGCGGCGCGCTCGCAACCGGAACGCCTGTCGCCGCTTGGGCGACTCCCGCCATGGCAGACTCCTTACCAGCAGCCCTAAGTTCCGCCCCAAATCCGTCGAGTACCATTGCGTGCGAGCGTTTTTCGATCGCACAGGCCGCGATCTCAACCTCGGGATGCCTTCGTCGTAATACGGACGGCTCGATAGTCGTGGATATCAATCGTTCGAACAAGGCAAACGGCTCCCAGGCGGGGTGCGCCGTCTGCACGTGGCGCTCGGTTGTGCTCGATGCGGATGGCGATCCATGCAATTTAGAGCTGCGCATCGACATCGCTTCGGTCGATGACTCGGCGAACGGAGCGAAGGTCGCCTTCGACGGTACGTTTTTTGAGAAAGGAGGCAGTATATGTCTGGGCTGCGCCGCCGCGAATGCAGATGATGCGCAGCCCACCCTCTCATTCACGGCATCGTTGCGGTTGACCAAAGCCGGTACCGATGCCATCGCGGCGGGAGAAGCGTCCCTGCTGTTCTACGCCGTCAGCACCAAAGACACAGACATTCATTTCGAGAAGCCGGCCGGATCGCTCAGCCTTACGCACGGGACGGAGACAGGCCCTATTGAGATCGATACCCATACGCTAGGCAGGCAACGCATTCTTGCCGACCCGGCGCTTCTCGAAATGGAGTGGAACGGATCCGGAGCCGTCGGGATTGTCCCCTCCGCGCTTGACGTCAAGACGCTCCCCTCAAACGACGAACTCACTAACGCAACCATACAAGAAGAGAGCGCAGACAAAGAAGCAGGTGTGGGCGACACGCCGTCGCCGACAAACAGCGTCCCAGCTTCTTTCGAAGCACCGAATGAGCCCGCTACCGATCCAAACGATCCCGAGCTCGCGGACAGTCTGGGGCTTGCTGATCCTCAAGAGATCGATGAAGGTAACTGCTGCGTGCTTGCCGCGCTCGACCACACGGAGGTCATCGACGCTGCGAACATCGAAGTTGCCGCCGCCAATCAGCCCGTCCGCAAGTCGGCCATCATCGCATTTCCTGAATCCATCGAAGTCGTCTTTTTGCCATCGGGCGAGGTCGTGGCCCCAACACTGCTCACCTTGTTGGGCGCCAAGAATACTCGAAACGAAATTAAAAAGGTCACGGTTGTCGACCCTGCAACCACCGCTAAACTGCGCCTATACGCCGTTACCCCAGACGGAGGCAAGACCTTGGAATTCGATGGCGACACACTCCTAGCCTGGCGACGTCTGGACATTATGCAAGACGTCTCGTATCAGATCGAACTCGAAGGGTTTGATCGTGCCCGCGATGCCAATATCATCGCCGCGGCTATTGAATCCCCACAGCGGCTTATGACACTGCGCTTTGACTACTATCCCTATGTCCCGACAACCACCTGAGGCTTAAATGCTGCGCGCCATTCCTAATACCACTTATATAACGTATTAGATGAGTCGCGATGTGCCTCGCATTCCATTCTGCTACGATTGCCACGTTGGCATCAATACAGGAGGGCTCATGCCGGGCTTGGGAACAATCATCAACGTTGTCCTTTTAGTTGCGGGCGGTCTTTTGGGATTAGCGGGCGGCCGCTTCATTATACCGCGCATCCAAGACACGCTCATGAAAGCATCGGGGCTGTGCGTCCTGTTTATCGGCCTGGGCGGCACCATGCAAAAGATGCTCATCATCGATGGAAAGGTGCTAGCGACCACCGGTACCACCATGCTCATCGTCTCATTTGCGCTCGGTTCGCTCATCGGCGAGGCCATCAACTTGGAGGCCGCCATCGAGAACCTTGGCGAATGGCTCAAGCGCAAAACCGGCAGCGAGGGCGATAACGAGTTCACCAACGCTTTTGTCTCGACTTCACTCACCGTGTGTATCGGCGCCATGGCCATTGTGGGATCGATCCAGGACGGCCTGCTCGGCGACTGGTCAACGCTTGCCCTCAAGGGCGCACTGGACTGCATCATCGTCTGCACCATGACGGCCTCGCTTGGCCGCGGCTGCATCTTTTCCGCCCTGCCCGTCGCCGTGTTCCAGGGGACGATCACGCTGTTTGCCGGCGCGCTCTCCCCCATCATGACCACAGCAGCCCTCGACAGCCTTTCGCTCGTAGGCTCCATACTCATCTTCTGCGTCGGCGTCAACCTCATCCGTCCTCAGACCTTCCGCACGGCCAATATGCTTCCCTCCGTCGTCATCGCCGTCATCTACGCCCTCCTGTTCTAAATCTATCAACGCAGCGGTATTTCGAACATCTGTTTGATGCTGTGCTATGATATGAGGTCACCGTAGCTGCGTTCGAGAGGAGGAGCGGTGGCCGACCAGGACATCAAGATGCTCATCGAGCGCATTATGGCCGAGGCCCGGACCCATCAGTCCGCCCGCTTCTCAAACGAAACCTACGCAGACGAGCCGATTCTCAAAACCGGCCGACAGATGCAGAATTTCCTCCCCGACCAGTACCGTAAAATGCGCGAGATATCGCGCTGGCAGGATGACCCCAAGGGCGGTGCGGGCCGCTGGCTTTCGGAAGCCGAGCTTTTTTACCGCCAGGGCCTGCTGATGGCCGGCTTTGAGGACGACTGTCCCTACAACGGCACCTTTAAGTCGTACTTTCCCACCTACAACGCCATGAGCGACCGGCAACTGCGCGGCTACTTTACCTGGCGTGCCCAAGTGCGCCGCGGAACCGTCGAGGAAACGTCTACGTCCTTTGCCTTTCTGTATCTCTATGAGCTGATCTGCGGCATTGGCGTAGATAATCCACTCGATGGTTTTAACAAGATCAAGGCTTTTTGGGATGTCTATCGCGCCTTCGAGCCCGGCATCGACCGGTTTGCGCGCGTGTGGCTGCAAGATTACGCCGTGTTCCACGGGCTCGACCCCAAGCTGCTTCGCGACTCTAAAACCGTCATGTTCGATAACGCCCTTATCGAACTGCGGCGCGCGGCACGAGACCTTGTACCGGCACCGTCCGGCCAGACCCCTAAGCGTCGCAAAACCTCCGAGCCCACGCTCCCCCTTCCGCCCGATGAGGTGCGCGAGGAGCGACTCATGGCCGCCATCAACGCCCTCTCCACGTACAACCTAAGTAGCTCGCGGCTCGACCGCAGCCACCACCGCGATCTGCGCCACGTGGCGTGCGCCGTGTATGTCCGCATGGCGCGCTACTATGACACGCACCGAAAGACCGGCATCGTGGCAAGTTTATTTGGGGAGGAGACGGCAATGCCCTACACCATGTTTGCCT
The DNA here is from genome assembly GCA_019414545.1 of Collinsella sp. Taxonomy (GTDB): domain Bacteria; phylum Actinomycetota; class Coriobacteriia; order Coriobacteriales; family Coriobacteriaceae; genus Collinsella. The sequence continues at coordinate 3,461 of DXLV01000073.1, forward strand.
CGGCCGTATTCTTTGCGCCCGAGCGCCACGAGGACTGCGAATACCGTCTGGACCCCATCCATATCTACC
>DXLV01000074.1 GCA_019414545.1 Collinsella sp.
CATAAGGCTCGACGATGGCGCGACGCCGTCGCACAGCGCCAGCTCCCCTGCCACCGTCAGCACACGGGCGATATGCTCGTAGACGTTAAACGCATGATAGACACTTCGCTGATCAAACCCGCGACCCGCTGCCAACTCGGGCACAGCGGCGCAGATGAGCTCAGGGTAGCGCAACATGGCGTCTCCCCCGTGACCGGTCGAAAGAATGCCCTCGAGCTCAATACCCACACGCTCACGCGCCACGGCATCGAGCAGCGGCGCGCACTCGGCAAGCGCACGCTTGGTCTCGGGCTCAATCATAAAGTCCAGACGGCAGGCAAAGCGCACCGCACGCAGCATGCGCAGGGCATCCTCGTTAAAGCGACGCTTGGGATCGCCGACAGCGCGAATCAGCTTGCGCTCCAAGTCACCCTGGCCGTCGTAGCGGTCGACAAGCCCGCGCTCGGGATGCCAGGCCATGGCATTGACGGTAAAGTCGCGGCGCGCCAGATCGTCCTCGAGCGAGGCGGCACGCTCCACACTCTGGGGATGACGACCATCGGTGTAAAAGCCATCCAGACGGTACGTGGTGACCTCGATACGCTCGCCATCGGAAATAGCCGTGATTCCGCCAAATTTAATGCCCGACTCCACAACCGCGATGCCGGCGGCCTCGAGCGCCGCTTTGGACTCCTGCCACAGGCCGCTACAGCACATATCGACATCGTGGCTGGGGTCCCCCATCAGGGCGTCGCGCACCCAACCGCCCACGTACCAAGCCTCAAGACCAGCCGCCTCAAGCGCGCGCAGGACGCGCAGGGACGCATCGGACGGTTGAGTACCGTTGAGCGAAACATTGCACATGCCTATGGCCTCCTGCGACTATCAAATTGGCTATCGATTGCGTCTGCAAGAAGTCTAGCAAGAAACAGCCTCCACTGCACACGCAAGTCCGATAAACAAAAACGCATCCGTCCTAGTCTAAGACGGATGCGAAATAATCAAACTATTCAGACAAGGTGCCGGAACTAGCAGAACTGGCGAACCTCGATGTGCTTCTTATATTCGTCCACCTTGGCAAAATCACCCAGACCGGGGCACTCGACCACGTTGGCGCCAGTGGCCATCGAAAGGCGCAGGGCGTCCTCGACGCGCTCGGGGGCGTCGTGCCACACGGACAGGAAGGCAGCGAGCGAGGAATCGCCGGCGCACACAGTCGACAGCAGCTTGACGTCGAAGGTGCGGTTGGCAAACCAGATATGCTCGCCGTTGGAGAAGTACGCACCGGCGCCACCAAGGGTCAGCAGCACGTTCTTGGCGCCCTTGGCGTGCAGCTCGGCCATAGCGCCCTTGACGGACTCATCGTCGCCACCGCTCACCTTGATGCCAAAGATGTCAAGCAGCTCGTCGTCATTGGGCTTGATCAGCAGTGGCTCCAGAGCAATGAGGTCTGCCAGTTGATGGCTCGAGATGTCGAGGACGAACTCGGCCCCCTTGGCCTTGACACGGCGCAGGACCTCGGCCAAGAAGCCCTCGGAAGTGTTGGGAGGCAGCGAGCCGCTGATGACCAGGCAGGTCATGTCATCGAGCGAATCGATAAGTTCAAACATCTCCTGCTCGTTGGCCTCATTGATGGCGGCACCGGCATTGACCATGTTGTACTCGGTGTCGGGACCGGCGTTGAGGAACACATTGACGCGCGTAATACCGTCGGTCCACACGGGCTTGACGGGCACGCCCAGGGCCTCGGCGCCCTTGACGATGAACTCACCCGAGAAGCCGGCGAAGAAACCCAGGATCGTGGTGTCGACACCATAGTGGTCAAGCGTAAACGAGACGTTGAGGCCCTTGCCGTTGGGCGTGTAGACGGCATTGCGGGTACGCGTGACGGTATTGGCAGTAAGGCCGTCGCAGGCGATGTTGTAGTCAATGGCGGGATTTGCAGTGAGCGTGTAAATCATGGATGTTCCTTTCACGAAACAACGTGTTAATGAAAGTATATTCCACGCATCGGTAAAAGGCTAGGACAACTCGGTGAACGGTGTGGAAGCGATGAAGTACGGCAGGACACCTCTCCCCCATGGCGGAACAAAAAAGGCGCCCCGACCGAAACCGGGGCGCCGCATGCGCACGAATATGTCGCGATTCGATTACTGACGATCGAGCTTGCGGACGGCAACGCGCTTGCTGTACTCATCGACGTGACCAAAGTCGCCAATGCCGACGGACTCGGCAACGTTGGCGCCGGTGGCCATAGCGAGCTTCATGGCCTCCTCGACGTTGTCGCGATCCCTGTACCACTTGTGCAGGAACGCAGCGAGGGTGCAGTCGCCGGCGCAGACGGAAGAGACCAGCTTAATGTTGAACTCACGCTTGGCGTACCAGATGTCCTCGCCGTTGGAGAAGTAAGCGTCGCCGCGGCTACCACGGGTGAGCAGCACGTTCTGAACGCCGGCGTCGTGAGCCATCTTCATGGCAACGCGGACCTCGTCGTCGGTGTCGACCGGCACGCCGAAGATGGCCTTCATCTCGTGATGGTTCGGCTTGATGAGCAGCGGCTTCTTGTGAGCGAGCTCCTTGAGCTTGTCGGAGGACAGGTCCAAGACGACATCGGCGCCACGAGCCTGAGCGTGCTCCATGACCTTAGCCAGGAAGTCAGGCGTAGCTTTGGGAGGCACGGAGCCGGAAACGATCAGGCACTCGAGATCGCCCGCGGTGTCCAGGATGTTGTAGAGCTCCTCCTGGTGCTGCGGCGTGATCGGAGCACCCGGGTTCAGGATGCCGTACTCGTGCTGGCCATCGTTGACATAGGTGTTAATGCGCGTGATACCGTCGGTCCAGACCGGGCGGCAGAGGCAACCCAGGTTCATGACCTCCTCGACGATGAACTTGCCCGTGAAGCCGGCGAAGAAGCCGAGCGCGACGGTGTCGACGCCCATCTTCTTAAAGGCGAAGGACACGTCGAGGCCCTTGCCGTTAGCCGTGTAGCTGGCCGAGCCAGTGCGGACGTTCTCGTCGGGCTCGAGCGGAGAGCTCGAAACCGTCATGTCGACAGCCGGGTTAGCGGTTAGCGTGTAGAACATTTACAGTACCCCCTGTATATGTGAGGGCCGCGTGGCCGGCCCATTCCAACCACGCGGTTACCTCTGATACCAAATTAGCGAGCTGCGGACTCGAGCAGTGCCTTGACCTCGGCGGCGGTGTTGCAGGCGAGTGCCTTCTCGGCGAGCTCGTCGCACTCGGCCTTGGTCCACTGGCTGATGGTCTTGCGGGCGCGCAGGATCGACGGAGCGCTCATCGAGAACTCCTCCAGGCCCCAGCTGATCAGCAGCGGCTCGAGCAGCGGATCGGCAGCGGCCTCGCCGCACATACCGACCATGATGCCGGCCTTCACGCCGCTCTCGATGATGTTCTTGAGCGAGCGGAGCACGGCGGGATAGTAAACCTGGTACAGGTTGGAGATGGTGT
>DXLV01000075.1 GCA_019414545.1 Collinsella sp.
CAAGAGGGCTCTGCACGAGCGCATCGCAGAGCCGGTCAAGTGCCTGTATTTGAAGCGGTTCGCTTCCGGCAAAACGCGCGGAAAAGTCGAGTCCCACCTCGCCGATGTAGCGCTCTTGGGCGGCAACTTCGCAAAGCAGATTGACTTCGGCAGGACCGCAGCGGCCGTCGGCGAGCCACCAGGGATGGAGGCCGATGCCGGCAAAGATATTTGACCGGCCGCAGGCGCGCTTCTTGGCGCGTGCAAAGTCGTGCGGATCGACGCCGCAGTCAAATAGGACCAGGCCCAGCGCCGTTGCCTCATCGGCAACGGCGTCCGGGCGAGCCATTAAATCAAGATGGCAATGCGCATCAAATAATTGCGGTGTCATCGCGGTGCGTCTCGTTAATTTAGGCGCTGGCCATCGGCGCGCACGCGTTCGCACCCGCGCCCGCTGATCTGGCGGATAACCTCGCCAGCGATCATCTGGCCCATGATGGGCGGCATAAAGCTCGCAGTTCCCAGCTCGGTGCGCTCGTGGATGTTGGAAGGGTCGCGGGGCTGTGTCTTAACCGATTCCTCGCAGCTAAACAGTACATGTAGGCTCTTGATTCCGCGCTTCTTACATTCTTTGCGCATAATGCGGCTCATGGGGTCACGTACCGTATCGAAGATGTCGGCAAAGCGGAGGCACTCGGGATGGAGCTTGTTGGCCCCGCCCATGGAACTAACCAAACGAATGCCGTGGTCCTGAGCATATTTGGCAATGGTGAGCTTGGCCGAGATGGTGTCGATGGCGTCGACGACGTAGTCGAGCTTGCCGCCCGTCTGCTCCAAAACGCTCGCGAAGAAATCATCGATGTTGTCGCTCAGCAGGTATTCGGTACGTTTGATAACGGTGGCGGCAGGATTGATATCGTGGATCATGGCTTCCATCACGTCAACCTTGCGCTTGCCGACGGTGCTATGAAAGGCGATGGCCTGTCGATTGATGTTGCTGGGCGCGACGATATCCTTGTCCAGAATCACAAAATGACCGATGCCGCCGCGGACAAGTGCCTCGCAGCAGTTAGAGCCCACGCCTCCGCAGCCGAGCACCAGCACCGTGGCGTTGGCGAGTCTATCGAGTGCCTCGCGGCCCATGATGATCTCGAGCTTGGTGTCGCGTGTCTCGATGGCGGCTGCAGCAGTGGTTTCGGTCATAAATATCCTCCGATGGGGAAGCAGATCGTGTTTTAGCTATCGCCATTATAGGTATTATTACGATTCCATTTGAACCCTTGGGGTTTGTTGAAATGGGATCGGGATTCGCATAAGATAAAGCAGATGGCACCCGTTGCAGCGGGTTGGCCAACTCCCAAACACGTTTGTAGCGTGAGAAGTGGCCGTCTTCGCATTACGCGGAGGCGGCTTTTTTTTTGAGTACAGGATTAGACAGTTAGACAAACATCTAAATATCGAGTATAGTGTGCGCGTCATGAGAGATGATGAGAGGAGGTCTTATGCCGGGAGAGGGTTTTAAGGCGCTTGCCGATCCAACGCGACGGCGCATTTTGGAGTTGCTGCGCGAGGGCAATTGCACGGCGGGGGAGCTTGCCGAGCATTTCGATATCAGTAAGCCGTCGCTAAGCCATCACTTGGCGACGCTCAAAAATGACGGGTTGGTGACCGACGAGCGCCATGGCCAAAACATCGTATACAGCTTAAACACCACCGTCATGCAGGATTTAATTGGCTGGTTTATGGGCTTTACAGACACGGAAGGTGATAAGGATGAATAACGAAAACAAGGGCATTCACCCCACGGGGGTATCGTCGCGCGTGTGGATTGCGCTGGTCGCTCTGTGCGTCGCCAATGTCGTAGCGCACCTCATGGTGATGCCGAGCTTGCCTGCGCAGATTCCCACGCACTGGGGCGCGAACGGCGCCGTCGACGGTTGGGGTCCTAGCTGGATGGCCTCCGCGCTCGGCGCGCTGCCTCTGGCGCTTCTCGCAATGTTCTGCGTGGTGCCGCGCATCGACCCCAAAGGCGAGGCATATCGAACCTCGGGCAAGTTCTATCAGGGCTTCGTAATCGCCTTCACCTTGTTCATGTGCGCCATAAGCTGGCTGGGAGAGCTTACGGTCTGGGGCGTGGTGCCGGCGGTCGGTTCGGTTAACGTGCTGATTTCCGGTGTTGTCGGTTTGCTGTTCATCGGCGTAGGCAACTACTTGCCGCGTGTGAAGCAGAACTATACGCTCGGTATCAAGACACCTTGGGCGCTTGCCGATCCCGAGAACTGGCGCCGTACGCAGCGTTTTGGCGGCGCCTGCTTTATGGTGCTGGGTATTGGCCTGATTGTGATGGGCGTGGCAGGCAGCGTGCTTTCGAGTGAAGTCGTCGCCGCGGTGATTGCGGTTCTGGCGTTTGGTTCGGTTGGAGCCGTCTACCTACTCGTATCTGTTGTGGCGCAAATCGCAGCGAGCCGCTCGTTAAGGTTGCGGAAAACTAGCGTACGCAGTTCATAGTATGTTCCGGGGGACTTTTCCCAGGTAGTATTAGGGGGTGTGGGCAACCATGCCCCTTTTTCGTTACGTTTCAGAGCTGGTTTCCTCATTTCGTTTCTACTAAAGCGAATCAAGAATAGGGAAACAGCAGGTAGAAAGGATAAAACAGGCAAATGGCGGAGTTTATCTACCAGATGTATCAGGCTCGCAAGGCCCATGGCGACAAGGTGATTCTTGACGACGTGACCCTGAGCTTCTATCCCGGTGCCAAGATCGGCGTCGTGGGTCCTAACGGCATGGGTAAGTCGACCCTGCTCAAGATCATGGCCGGTATCGAGGAGGTCTCCAACGGCGATGCCAGGCTTACCCCCGGCTACACCGTGGGTATCCTGCAGCAGGAGCCGCCGCTCGACGACGACAAGACCGTCATCGAGAACGTGCGCATGGCATTTGGCGACATGATTGCCAAGGTCGATCGCTTCAACAAGATCGGCGAGGAGATGTGCGACCCGGATTGCGACATGGACGCCCTCATGGCCGAGATGGGAAAGCTCCAGGACGAGATCGACGCCGCCGACGGCTGGGATATCGATTCCAAGCTCGGCCAGGCCATGGACGCCCTGCAGCTGCCCGATTCCGACATGCCGGTCAACGTGCTTTCCGGCGGCGAGCGCCGCCGTGTGGCCCTGTGCAAGCTGCTGCTCGAGGCTCCCGACCTGCTGCTGCTCGACGAGCCCACGAACCACCTGGACGCTGAGTCGATCCTGTGGCTCGAGCACTTCCTGCACAACTACCAGGGCGCGGTGCTTGCCGTCACACACGATCGCTACTTCCTGGACAACGTTGCCGAGTGG
>DXLV01000076.1:0-1614 GCA_019414545.1 Collinsella sp.
GATGAGCACCATGTTTGCCGGTACGTTCAGCTTTGATATCGAGGCCTATACGCAGCAGCTGGAGCAAAAGGTCGCCAAGCTGCGCGAGGCCTACGACGCAGGCGAGCGCCCGGTTGCGGCGGATGCCAAGCGCATTCTGATCACTGGTTGCCCGGTGGGCGGCGTGATCAACAAGATCGGTCGTACCATCGAGTCCAATGGCGGCGTGGTCGTGTGCATGGACGATTGCTCGGGCGAGCGCACGGCGGCCATGATGATCGATCCGGAGGCTCCCGACATCCTGCGTGCCATCGCCGACCGCTACCTGGACATCAACTGTTCGGTCATGACGCCCAACGATGGTCGTATGGAAAACACGCTGGCCATGTGCGAGAAGTATCATGTCGATGGCGTAGTGGAGAGCGTGCTACAGGCCTGCCACACCTTTAACGTGGAGAGTGCGCGCATGCAGGAGGCTGTCGAGGGCGCGGGTATTCCGTATATGAAGATCGAGACCGACTACAGCAACGGTGACATGGGCCAGATCGAGACGCGCATTGCTGCCTTTATCGAGACCCTGTAGGTGACGGTATGTGACAAAGGGACTGTCCCTTTGTCACATGTGAGGGAGGATGCCAAGGCGCCTGAACGCGCCGCTACCTTTGATGTTTTGATGAGGAGAGAGCCATGATAGGGATCGGGATCGATATCGGGTCTACGGCGGCTAAGGCTGCTGTGGTCGACGGGGAGGGTTCGGTGGCGTGGATGTGCGTGCAGCCAACCGGCTTCTCCTCGGTCGATGCGGCCGAGCGCCTCCGCGGTGAGCTCGCTGCAGCCGGCTATGACGTGACAGGCGACGATGTTCGCGTGGTCGCGACTGGCTACGGCCGTGTTGCCGTGCCCTATGCGCACAAGGTCGTGACCGAGATCACCTGCCACGGCACCGGTGCCGTGCGCCTGTTTGGCGATCACGGCACGGTGATTGACGTGGGCGGCCAGGATACCAAGGTCATTCAGCTTAAAAGTGGCCGCGTGGCCAAGTTCGCCATGAACGACAAGTGCGCTGCCGGCACGGGGCGCTTTTTGGAGATCATGGCCGACCGCCTAGGTATTTCCCAGCAGCAGATGGCCGACCTGGCGCGTTCCGGCGAACCCACCAAGATCAGCAGCATGTGTACAGTGTTTGCTGAAAGCGAGGTTATCAGCCTGATCGGTCGCGGTGAGCCGCGCGAGAACATTGCGCGTGGCGTGATCGAGAGTGTCGTGTCGCGCGTGGCCACTATGGCCGGGCAGGCGGTGGGCGCCCCGTACTATCTGACCGGTGGTCTGTGCGAGAACGCCTACGTTGTGGAGCGGTTGGGCGAGCTGCTGGGGTCGCCGGTGACCACCTCGCCCCAGGCCCGCTTTGCCGGTGCCATCGGCGCGGCGATTCGCGCACAGGCGCTCGATTAATGCATCGGCCGTGGGCCTGCATTCATGCGTATACTGGTAGGAAATGATTGACCGGCGAGAGGAGGTATCGATGGCTGACGATCAGATTAAGCTCACGTCTATGACTGCCGCGAGCGGTTGAGCCGCTAAGTTGGCTCCTGGAGCCCTCGCCCAGGTCTTGGGCGACTTACCCAATGTGCATAA
>DXLV01000076.1:1624-2171 GCA_019414545.1 Collinsella sp.
ATGCGAGCGTCTTCCGCGTCGGCGATAACCTGGGCCTCGTGCAGTCCATCGACTTCTTCCCGCCGATGGTCGACGACCCGTTCCTGTTTGGCCAGATCGCGGCGGCAAACTCGCTGTCGGACATATACGCCATGGGTGGACGACCGAGTCATGCTATGAACCTGCTGTGCATTCCCAATTGCCTGGGCGTTGAGGTTGCCGGGCAGATTTTGGCGGGTGGCGCCGACAAGTGCGTCGAGGCTGGCTGCACCATCGCGGGCGGCCACACCATCAACGACGACGAGCCCAAGTACGGCCTGTCCGTGAGCGGTTTTGTGCCACTCGACCGCATGCTCGCCAACAGCGGTGCGCGCGTGGGCGATGTCCTACTGCTGACCAAGGCGATCGGCTCGGGCATTATCACCACGGCCATTAAGGGCGAGCTCATCGAGCAGGACGAGGCCAGCCGGATGTTTGATTCTATGCGCACCCTCAACGAGGCCCCGATCCGTTTGGCCGAGGGGCTCGAACTTCACGGCTGCACCGACATTACGGGCTTTGGCCTGAT
>DXLV01000076.1:2181-2932 GCA_019414545.1 Collinsella sp.
CTCTTTGACCAGGTGCTCGACATGGCGCGTCTGGGCATTATCCCCGCTGGCTCCTACCGCAACCAGGACTTCTTTGGCCCGCGCGTGGCTGCCGACGAGGACCTGGAGCCGGGCATGTTGGATGCGCTGTACGATCCGCAGACCTCGGGTGGTTTGCTCATCGCGGCGCCTGATGCCGATGTGGATGAGCTCGCGCACCGTCTGCATGCCGAGGATCGCATCGCTGCCGTTATCGGTCGCGTGTGCGAGGCGGTGCCGGGCGGTCCTGCCGTTCGTGTTGTTCATTAAGGAAAACCGTTTATGCGACCGTCCGTTGTTCTGGGCGGTCCCTTTTGAAAGGAAAAACTATGTCTACCAAAATTGAAGTTAATGCCATGGGCGATGCCTGCCCGCTGCCCGTCGTCAAGACGCTCAAAGCTCTGAAGCAGCTTGATGGCGAGGGTGCTGTGGTGACCTCGGTCGACAACGAGACCGCCGTCAAGAACATCTCCAAGATGGCGCAGGAGAAAGGCTGCACGGCCTCGGTCGAGAAGGTTTCTGACGCCGAGTGGCACGTGACCGTGGCGACCTCTGGCGCCGTTGCCGTGGCCGATCCAGAGCAGGATGGCGCTGCCTTCTGTGATGCCAGCGCCGGCAAGGGCAAGCTCGTCATTTCCGTCTACACCGACTGCATGGGCCGCGGCGACGACGAGCTGGGCCACAAGCTCATGAAGGCCTTCATCTTTGCCGTGACGCAGCAGGAGGAGCTGCC
>DXLV01000076.1:2942-3278 GCA_019414545.1 Collinsella sp.
GTGCTCGACGACCTGAAGGGTCTGGCCGAGCAGGGCGTTGAGATCCTTACCTGTGGCACCTGCCTCGATCACTTTGGCATTAAGGACCAGCTCGCGGTGGGCGAGGTCACGAACATGTACGTGATCGTGGAGAAGATGGAGCAGGCCGTGCGCGTCGTGCGCCCGTAGCGTATTGGTTGGAGTTGCCATGAGGGAAAAGCGCCCGGCGCTTGTCATCACGTTTCCCACCACGGCGGCCGCCATGGGTTGCGAGTCCCTGTGCGTTGAGCGTGGCCTTCCCGGGCGAACGATTCCCGTGCCCGGGGAGGTCGCTGCCGGCTGTGGTCTGGCGTGGAA
>DXLV01000077.1 GCA_019414545.1 Collinsella sp.
AGGATGTCGGTGCCACGGCCGGCCATGTTGGTGGCAATGGTCACGGCGCCGTAGCGTCCGGCCTGGGCCACGATATGAGCCTCGCGCTCGTGGTGCTTGGCGTTGAGGACCTCGTGCGCGATGCCGCGCTTGGTAAGGGCGGCCGACAGCTTCTCGGAGCTTTCGATGGAGACGGTGCCCACCAGGACCGGCTGGCCCTTGGCGTGGCGTCGCTCGACGTCGTCGGCAACGGCGTTGTACTTGGCCTGGATGGTGCGGTACACCAGGTCCTCGTGGTCAACACGCTGCACGGGCTTGTTGGGGGGGATAACCTCGACGGGCAGCTTGTAAATCTCGCGGAACTCGGCGTCCTCGGTGAGTGCCGTACCGGTCATGCCGGAGAGCTTGTCATAGAGACGGAAGTAGTTCTGCAGGGTGATGGTGGCCAGCGTCTGGTTCTCCTCGCGCACGAGCACGCCCTCTTTGGCCTCGATGGCCTGGTGCAGACCCTCGGAGTAGCGGCGGCCTTCCATAATGCGGCCGGTGAACTCGTCGACGATCTTGACCTCGCCGTTGGTGACCACGTACTGCTTATCGCGGTGGAACATGTACTGAGCCTTCAGCGCCTGCTGCAGGTGGTTGACCAGCTGGCCCGAAAGGTCGGCATAGATGTCCTCGATGCCCAGGCGGTGCTCGATCTTCTTAAGGCCGCGCTCGGTGGCGGCGATGGTGTGCTTGGCCTCGTCCATGACGAAGTCGCCCGTGGGCTCAACGTCCTCGGTGGCGGTGAGCATGTCGTGCGACACGTCCTCACCGCGCTCCAGGCCGCGCACGGCGCGCGCGAAGTCCTTGTAGGTGCTGGCGGACTTGGTACCGGCGCCCGAGATGATGAGCGGCGTTCTGGCCTCATCGATCAGGATGGAGTCGACCTCGTCGACGATGGCGTAGTTGTGGCCGCGCTGAACACGCTGCTCGGGGCGGGTGACCATGTTGTCGCGCAGGTAGTCGAAACCGAACTCGGAGTTGGTGCCGTAGGTGACGTCTGCCTGGTAGGCCGGACGCTTGAGCTCGAGCGGCATGTTGTTCTGGAGCAGACCGACGGTCATTCCCAGGTACTTGTAGATGCGGCCCATCCACTCGGAGTCGCGCTTGGCCAGGTAATCGTTGACGGTAACGACATGCACACCCTTGCCGGCAATAGCGTTGAGGTAGCCGGCCAGCGTGGAGACCAGGGTCTTGCCTTCGCCGGTCTTCATCTCGGCGATATGCCCCTCATGAAGCGCCATGGCGCCGATGAGCTGTACGTCAAAGTGACGCATGCCCGTGATGCGCTTGGAAGCCTCACGCACGGTGGCAAAAGCCTCGGGGAGCATGTCGTCGAGCGACTCGCCGTTGGCGTAACGCTCACGGAACTTATCGGTCTGGGCGCGGAGTTCCTCCTCGGTCATCTTCTCAAACTGGGGCTCAAGACCGTTGATCTGGTCGACGATCTTGTAGTAGCGCTTAAGGTCCTTATCGGATCCAAAGGACAGCAGCTTTGACATGAATCCCATGTGGTTTTCCTTTTTGGCCATCGCCCACGCCGTGCAGCTGCGGGCGAGTTAAACACAGATGATTGTACTTTAGCCAAACAAGGCGCGGCCTATACGGTCGACCTCGGCCGCCACGTAATAACTACGACCAACCTGCCACAATGGAACAGGTTAATTTTGGAGGATTTATCTGGGCAAACGCCGCCTCTCCGCCATGTGGTGCCATGGGGACAGGTTAGTTTGCACTAATCAAAAAGAAAAGGGCCGTGCACCCAAATGGATGCACGGCCCTCATGCCATGAATGCGAGTGTTTGCTCGGCGAGCTATTTACTCAGCAGCCTCGGTGGTCTCAGCCTCGGCAGCGGCCTCCTCGACGGGAGCCTCTGCGGGAGCCTCGGCGGCCTGCTTGGCAGCCTCCTCGGCGAACTTAGCGGCACGCTTAGCCTTCTCGGCAGCCTTAGCCTCAGCGGCAGCCTTGCGAGCGGCCTCGGCCTCAGCAGCCTTGGCGGCCTTGGCAGCCTTGGCCTCCTCAGCCTTCTTGAGCTGGGCGGCAGCGGCGCCACCGAACTTGTCGGCGAAGCGCTGGACGCGTCCACCGGTGTCGACGAACTTCTGCTGGCCGGTGTAGAACGGGTGGCACTCGTTGCAAAGCTCAACCTTCATCTCGGACACGGTAGCGTGCGTCTTGAAGGTGTTGCCGCAAGAGCACGTCACCGTGCACTCGACATACTGGGGATGGATACCCTGCTTCATGGTAGGACTCCTTATTAGTCAGGCGCTGGTTACCGATCAGCGCATAAGGCGTCTTGGTTTCCGACCAAGACAACAAACTCGGCTATAGTACCACGGCGCCGTACGTCCCACAAAAGGTTCACGGTCTTTTCGGAACGACACGAATCTGACCCATCGAAACACATCTCCACCGTTCCTTCAACTGGGAAAATGCCGTCCCCGGGGCCTGAGAAGGGCCCCGGGGACGTTCGACTGACTGCGGGAACGGCCTTTCCGCTCAATGTGTTCGGCTGAGATCGGAAATCAACCAAACTGAACTAGGTTCAGTTGACATGGTTAAAAACGAGGGGCGACGCTTTTGCGTCGCCCCTCGTCCCGGCCGGGTTGCTTTAGTTGTACACACGGTAGTTACACTTGAACTGGGTTATGTGTCCATAGCTGGAGCGGTACCAACCCGATGTATAGCTGATTACTTCTGGGCCTAGATATTCGTATCTCTTGTTGTAGCGAAGCTCACGGTAGGTCGTGTCGTACTCTGCTACGTAAAACGTGTCTCCAGAGAAGGCTTTGTACCGGTCCTTAACCGTCGAAGCCATGTACGCGGGTTCGACATCACCTTTCTCCCCGTTGAGCGCATAGACGGGTGCCGCGATTCCGCATAAAGCCGTTGCCACGAGGATGGCGTAGACAGCCATGCGCGACGCATTGGACTTCAGCTGTTCAAATAGTTTCATGTCATTCACCTCCCTCGTATGTATCGAGGTATTCCTGCTTGAGCGTCTGCG
>DXLV01000078.1 GCA_019414545.1 Collinsella sp.
GGCATCCGAGCTTGTCGAGCAATCGCACTACGGCAAGGTAGTCCTGACCGATCGCGGCCGCGAGGTTGGCACGGCTATCTGGTACCGTCATCGCCTCGTCCGCACGTTTTTGGTTCAGGAGCTCGGTGTCGAATTTGAGCGAGCCGATTCCGAGGCCTGCATGATGGAGCATGCGCTATCCGAGGACACGATGAACCGCTGGCTCGCCTATCTCGAAAAGCAGGGAATCAGCGTCGAGGAATAGCGGGATATATATGGATACGAGTTATTACAATCGCTTTGGTGCCGAGGAACTTACGCGCCGCTTGTCGAGCGAGACCTTGTTGGCGCAGGGCCCCATGGGCAGTGTTCTGTTGAGTGAGTACGACGCCGCCGATATTCCACCGGCGTTTTGGAATCTGGCAGAGCCGCAGACCGTTTCTCGTATCCATCGCTTGTATGTCGCCGCCGGCGCGCAGGTACTCATTACCAATACCTTTCAGGCATCAAGCTATGCCCTCAAGCACGACCAGATTGCGCCGTCCGTGGCGGAGGTCAATCGCGGGGCCGTCGACGATGCCCGCCAGGCGCACCCTCAGCTGCTGCTGGGCTCGATGGGTCCGATCGGTATTGAGTGGTTTGCCGAGGACTCGGCCGAGTTTCGTGAGATCCGAGGCATTGCGCGCGAACAGGCGCACGCCTTGCTCAATGCTGGTGTTGACGGTCTGCTGATCGAGACGGTGACGTCTATCCGTAATTTGCAGCCCATGCTTGCCGGCGCCCGAGATGCCGCCGACGGCATGCCTGTTCTGGTGAGTTTTGTCGTTGACGATAAGGGCGACCTGTTGGGCGATGGCCTCAACATCGAGGCAGCCGTTTTGTACGCCGAAAAACACGGCGCAAACTCGGTTGGTGTTAATTGCTGTTCGCTTGCGGCCGCGAACGCGGCGGTGCCCAGGATGGTTGCATCGGCGACTACTCCCGTCACGGTGCGTCCCAACGTGGGCGATCCGGTCCAGACTCAGGATGGCCCCGTATGGCACGAGAACCCCGAAGCTTTCGCGCGCGCATGCATCGAATGGAGACATGCCGGTGCCGCAATGGTGGGCAGTTGCTGTGGAACCACGGCAATCACTACGGCAGCGATGGCCGAGGCGCTCGATATATAAAGGGCAAAACCGCTCCATACGGGGCGGTTTTTTTATTGCCTGCATGTCCTCGGCAGCATTTGCCCAAATGGTGAATGCTGGTGCCGGCAGGTTGCCGAGCGTGTATCGCGGGTATACCTCATGCGTACCATGATCCAAACACTGTGAGGTGTCTGCGCGTGTGCGCGATAATTCATTTTGGAACTGACGGTTGGCGCGCTCGCGTCGATGAGGACTTCACTGCCGATAACGTTGCCCGTATCGCCGATGCCGTCGGCGAGTTGTGGCAAAAGACCAATCCGGGCAAAACGGTATATATAGGGTTCGACACTCGGCCCCTGGCGCGCGAGTTCGCTGAGCTTGCGGCGGGTGTGCTAGCAGCGCACGGGCTAGACGCCGTGCTCGCTTCGCGACCTGTTCCGACCCCTGCCCTTACGTGGGCGGCGGCTTATGACGGTGAGGCGTGCGGCGCGCTCATGGTGACGGGGTCCCATCATCCGCAGGGTTATCTGTGTCTCAAGATTCGCATGGGTGACGGCTCGACCGCCAACCAGGATGTCATCGAAGAGCTCGAAGAGACCATGGCTCCCGAGCCAATGGGGATCGAGGGGCAATATCGCACCGCGGATATCATTCCTGACTATATGCAAGCGGTGGCATCGTTTGTCGATGCCGAAGCCATCCGCGCCGCGCACCTGCGCGTGGTTGTTGACCCCATGGGCGGCGCAGCCCAGGGCTATCTAGCCGACTTGCTGCGCGAGCTTGGCGTTGAGGTGCACGAGATTCACGCCGGGCAGGCGCCTGACCAAGAAGATATCTGCCCCGACCCCGTTGAGCCGTGGGTGGACGCTTGCGAGCATACGGTTATCGAGGACGGAGCTTGCGCTGGCCTGGTGACCGACGGCGACGCCGACCGTATCGGCGCGGTTGACGAGCGCGGCAGATATATACATCCGCATCAGATCATGGCGCTCGTTTTGGGCGACTTGGTTCAATTTCGTAATTTGGAGGGACGCGTCGTCGTCAATCTTTCGTGCTCGACGCTCGTGCGTCGCATTGCCGAGGCGCTTGGCTGCCGCGTGACCGTCAAACCAGTCGGTTTCAAATATATAGCGGCAGAGATGAAGAAGGGTGGCGTCCTCATAGGCGGCGAGGAAGCCGGTGGTATCGGCATCGCCGCGCATATGCCCGAGCGCGATGGAATCCTCGCCTGTCTGATTCTGTGTGAGCTTATGGCAAAGACGGACGCGCCTTTGGGCGTTCTGGTCGACCAACTCGAGGACAGTTTTGGTAAGACGAGTTACGGTCGACGCGATTTGCGCCTTGAGGCCGAAGATGCCGAAACGTTACGAACCCTGCTGCCGGGCGTAAACCCCAAGTCGATTTGTGGCAAGGTGCCGCAAAACGTTAGTCATATGGACGGCTTGCGTCTGTCATTCGAGGATGACACGTGGCTGCTGGTCCGTCCTAGCGGGACCGAACCAGTGGTGCGCGTCTACGCCGAGGGGTTCTCGGTGGAAGAACGTGATGAGTTGCTCGATGCTGGCTGTGCTTTAGCTAGGGGGACGTATCCGCTTTAACCATGAGACTGCCTTATATAAAGAGATGCTCGGCGAGCGGTAGTTAACGGCTGGCAAACGTTAGTCGGATCACAAGATATGTAGGAAATGTGTACGCCCAGATTCCCGCCCCCGGCGCCCCTCCGGTCTGGCAATATATCTCCTTGCCGCGCGGC
>DXLV01000079.1 GCA_019414545.1 Collinsella sp.
TCTTCTTATTGAGTGCCGACGGAGATACGCGAATACCATCGCCTGTCTGGCGCACATAGGCTTTATGAGCCGGCTTAGCGGCCCCAGAAGCCTTCTGAGCGTGCTTCTTGGGATCAACGGTAACAGCATTCGTGGGGTGCGGCTTAGTGGGCGCAGAGGGCGTCTGAGACGTGCGGCCGAGTTTGCGCATCACGCGATCCCAGCGCGCATGGATGCTCTCGTTGTGGGCGCTCTTAAGGCCCAGCAGGGGCGCAGCCAAAATGGTCGGCGCAATGAACGTAATGAGGCGCCACAGCAGATAGCCGGCGGTCGAAGCCGACCCAAAGAAATGACCCAAGAACAATGCAAAGCCACCCTCAGCGCCACCAGTTCCACCGGGCAAGGGGACCGCAGAGCTCAGAAGCTGGACAAAGGCGCTCGCGGCCATGACCGAGAAAAAGTCGACCTCGTGGTGGCCAAAGGCAAGCATCAGGAAATACGGCACCAGATAGAAAAACGCGAGCTGCAGCATGGTGATAAACACGGTGAGCAGCATGGAAGAAAAATGTCCGGCTGAAAGCTTGAACTTCTCGGAGAAGGAGTAGATCTCGCCGTCAACAAACGTGCGCCATCCCTCGATCTTAGTGGCCGAGACACCTATGCGCTCGAGCCAATTGATGATGCAATGGGCGACGCGCGTGACGGTCTTAGGCATGAGCGCGACGGCGAAGATGCCCAGCAAGATGCAGCAGTGCCCGCCAAAGCTAAAGACGCACAGCAGCGTCATGTCGCCATAGCGCTCGGCAAAAAACGGCATGCGAGCAAGCAGTAGGATAGCGCCCCAGGCAACGAGGCCAAACTGGTACACGATAAAGCGCGTGAACTGCGTGGCTCCGGCCTCGCCGACATTTTGGCCCGCCTTGGTCAGGCGGTAGATCTGGGCAGGAGTCGAGCCCATCATCATGGGCGTCAGGTTGCCAAAGAAGATGCCACTCGCCTCGACCGAGATCAGGTCGCGGATGCCGACGGGTGAATTGGGGTCGAGCCAGACAGCGATCGCATAGGCCACAATGCCAAAGAACAGATACATGAACATGCAAAGACACGCGACAACGAGCCAAGACGCCTGGACGCTCGACATAGCGGCCCAAAACTGTCCCATCTGCCCGGTTACCACCAGATAGACGATATAACCAACCAGCACGACGCCGATAAAGATGGCGCCGCGGCGTGCACTCTTATTGTCATCGCCGCCCGAGGCCTCAACCTCGACCTGGGGCTTAGACGTATGCTGAGAGGACTCCGTCATGAGACTCCTTCTAACAGTCAAAATATCTTGGATATTGTACCCGCAAGGGCCATAAGCAGAACGCAAAGCTCTGGTTCAAACGGGAATTGCAGACGGTTGTTTGATAATAAAAAAACCCGACCTTCCATGGGAAGACCGGGTATCAGATGCGTGGTAGCCCGTACCAGATTCGAACTGGTGATCTCCGCCTTGAGAGGGCGGCGTCCTAAACCGCTAGACGAACGGGCCATAAACCTCAGCACAAAAGAAGTGGTAGCCCGTACCAGATTCGAACTGGTGATCTCCGCCTTGAGAGGGCGGCGTCCTAAACCGCTAGACGAACGGGCCACATGACATCTGCACTGCCGTGCTGCGAAAAAATATATTACGGGACAAAAAACATCAGCGCAAGAAGAAATTCCAAATTGCCGAAAAATTGTCGGCAGGTTATGGAACACACAGGTAAACTGGGTAGCTAATTCAAGTTGAGATGGACCAAAAGAGCTTCGCGCTCGTTGGGGATTTTGTCTTCGATCACGGCGTCGAGGGCGGAGTTGAGCAGCTGCCCCAGTTCCGGCCCGGGCTTGACTCCGGCACGGATCAGGTCGCCGCCGTTGATGGCGAGCATCTTGAGCGTATAGGGCTCCCCCGCCCTCAGCAGCTCGTGCGCCATCGCGCGCATCTCCTCAATCGTCTCAACGTAATAGAAGCACGATGGGGCCTTGCCAAGCGTGTCAGCACGCTTGAGGTCCATGAGCTCGTCAATCAGGCGGGCCGTGTCGACGCCCTCACCCGAAAGCGCGCGCATCATATTGAGCAGGCAGGAGCGCTCGGGGCGCAGCGGCTTATCGTGATATTTGATGAGCAGGCAAACGTCGCGCACCAGGTCGTGCGAGAGTGCCAGGCGATCCATAATGACGCGCGCTTTCTTGGCGCCGAGCTCGGGATGACCGTAGAAGTGTCCGCTGCCGGCGTGATCGACCGTAAAGCACTCGGGCTTGGAGACATCGTGCAAAAACGCCGCCCACATAAGGCT
>DXLV01000008.1:0-5644 GCA_019414545.1 Collinsella sp.
CCCTACATAAAAGAAAAGGACCCCTTTGCAGAGGTCCTAGTCAATTCAAGGTGGCGGGGAAGGGAATCGAACCCCTGACACGAGGATTTTCAGTCCTCTGCTCTACCAACTGAGCTACCCAGCCATTTGAGGTGTGCCTTGTTTCAAGGCTTGATTAGTATAACCAAGGACGCGTTCCGGTCAACCGAGAATTTTAAAAAAGTTTTTGAGCACAGCCTCGGTTCTATAAATCGGCACGTCAGAGACATCAGCCGGCAGCAAGAAGTTTTTCGCTCAGAGCCGCACGGGCAAACTCACTTGGCGTCATCCCCTCGGCAGCCGCCCGTCGACGAATGGCCTCCTTCATTCCCAGAGGAATCTTGACCGACAGCGTTGCCGTCCCCTCACCTGAGAGTGGGGGCCGTCCATGCACGATCCCACCAACGGTGTGTTCGCCATCCGGAAACTCTCCGCGCTCGTACGACTCACACCACGCGTCAATCATTTCATCCGTTACAACCTGACCATTAGCGGCCGTATACGTCTTGCCCATCATCGACCCCTTTGCCGAGCCCGTTCAATCTCCTGCCAAAATTTCTTCTGGACTGGAGACAAGGCATGAATGATAAGCCACCCACGGAGAAGCTCGACCGCGACAAGCTCCACGCTTCGTCCGTCTGGGAGCCATCCAATCGCAAGCCATCTCGGCGGCTCGTCCTTCGACTCGCGACGAATGCACTCAGTAACCGCAAGCCAAGCGCTAAGCACCTGCTTTTCCGTCAGGTGCTTTTTAGCGTTGGGATGGATCTCGACATCCATACATCTTCTCCTCCATCTTACCCAATTTCGTATGACGAAAGTCCGCTGTCGCCAATTCTTAAGCCGGCACGCGTTGGAGAGCAGGGGTCGAAACAATGATTGAAGGGCGCTCTAGTGCGGCCCAGGCGCCGGGGCAGGAGCACATACGCCAGGGACGTACGTTTTCGTAGCGCGCGAGGATATTGCCGTCGCGATCGATGAAGGCGATGTCGATGGGATAGGCCATAAAACACGTATGGACCGAAGAGCAGCGTGGAAATGCCATGACGAGCGGCAGACCGTTGGCGGCAACCGGACACCGTCCCAGCATGCCGCGCAGGCGCACGGCAAACGACTCCGCCACCGCAAACTCGGCCGGCGTCCAGCCCAGCCTATTGAGTGCCCGCGCGTAGGCGATGTAGGACGAGACCGCGGTCACATGACCACCCCCGGACGCCATGGATCGACCGTCACCGCGCGCTCGTGTGACAACTTTGCCGGTGCCCCCAGCGAAACGCCGGCGATGCTGAGCGAGCTCGGCCACGGCTCATAGCGCATGGTGCAGGTATAGGTCCTAAACGTACCGGATAGGGAGAGCAGACCACCATCCGATGCCTCCGCGCCTTGCTCGCTCGACACTTCGATCTGCAAGTCATAGCCTTCCATGGCATTCAGAATTTGAGTCTGGACCGTCGCTGAGGCATCGACAGAGCTTTCGTCGCCCTCCCCCTCCGACGCCACGGCGTGCGCCAACACGATGTCGGGCACCACGCGGTCGAAGCGCGCGACAGCACTGGCAAAGATCATGACGTTGTACACGATGAGTGCCAGCACCAGCAAAACGGGCGTAACCACTGCCATCTCCACCGTCGCTTGGGCGCGCTCCTCGCGCAGACGCATGCGGATACTCATTACGACCCACCGCCCAGAGCGCCAACCAGCGTGGCGACATCGACGGTGAGCGGGATGGAGCCGCCGCCGGGCAGAGGAATCTCCGCAAGCGTGAACACCGTACCGCTGATGGTGCGTTCGACTTGATATTCCAACGCCTCGCAAAGCGCCTTGGGATCGGTCACGCCCAACGGAATACTTCGCAGCTTGTCTTGCGCTTGAGAGAGACCGGCAATGTCAGACCCCGGACTCTTAATGACGTTGGCGGAATCGGTCAGCACCGGCTTTCGCAGGCGCAAGTCGCACGGTTCCAAACCCAGCGCCACCACGGACGCCGAAACGGTATCGCCGAGCCACGATGCAATGGAGCCCAACGCACCGTTGCCCCCTCCTAGGCCCTTAATCATCTCGTCCACAAGTTCGTCGGCCGAACCTTGGATGTCTCCGTATCCCACAAGCAGCCGTCCCCAGACATCCATGACGCCATCGAGTACGCCGGCAACGCCACCCGAGCGTTCCTTCAATGTCGAGAAAAATCGCGAAAGCACGTTGTTTTGCGCCGTCGCCTCATCGGGCGCCAGCACCGCGGCAGAGATGGCACCGCGATCGCCAAGCCTGACTGCCGTGTTAAACGAAGAGTTGAGCTCATCGGGGCTCGAGATGGCACCCGAAACCGCAAAGGCAACCACGCCGTTGCGACCGGGCGGAGCGATACGCGGACGCTCGCCCGAAAGCGCTTTAATGGCCTGGTCAAACGCATTGCTCGCACGGTCGGCCTCATCCTCGGTCTGACGCATGAGCTCAAGCTCTTTGTTCCGACATTTGACGTATTCCTCCAAGGCCTTTTTGAACTCGTCGAAGTGATATTCGAAGCCGTTTTCGATAGAGGTTGAAGGCGCCGCAACAGCACCAAGCGACAAAACGCCAAAATGGCATTTGCTGCATTTATCCTGTCCATCGTAATCGGCAACCGAAGCAAATCCGCTCGGCGTCCCTTTCTTATAGTTAGGGCAGGTCGTCCCGTAATGCAGATACGCCTTGTCATCGTTCACGCTAGTCGGCCACACCGCATCGGTATAGAGTTCCGTCGCCCGAACCTCATCAGAGTTGCGCGGCAGCAGCGGAATATAGGAGGAAACCCTGTCTCCGTTCTCGGTTATATGCGCCCGATCGACCTCCGCGCTCGCATAGGTATAAAACGCCTTACGCGCCGCAGACTCTGCCTTCATCTCGACACTCGAGCCGTGGGGCTTCTCATTTGTCAGACGCCAATGGTAGTAGTCCTTCGCGCGATCAAGGGCAACTTGGGGCTCCCACGTAACGCTCGATGAGTAATGCGGATTTTGAACACCGGAGAGATCCGTTAGGCTTTTCGCACGCTCCCACATGCAAGAACAGCTGCCGACCGAGCCCTTGTCAGACCCACCACAATCCGCCAGCCAAGCACGCTCTTTAGCCTTCGCCGTGTCCTCAGAAGCCTTCCGCAGCTCCTCGGCCGCACCCTCTAAATCATCTGATGTGTCTTTAATGGTATCGGTCGAGATCTCTGATCCTTTGAGCGCAGCGAAGTCAGACTCGGATGTCCTGGGCACGGCAAGCGCCGTACCGGTATAGGTCACACTATCGGTATCCTGCGCCGACACCGCCTGCGTGGCACGCGCGGCGATCAGATACGGCAGGGCCGTCTCGATTTTCTGTAAGCCTTCCGATGCGCTTTTGGCAAACTTGTTGCGCGTTTTAATGATCTCAATCCCGGTGTCGACCATATTGCCGGCAACCGGCTCGGCACCCGGGATGAGGATGGCGACCAGGCCCGTCCCGATCGTGGCAAACCCCGCCAGCCCCAGACTCAAGATGCTCGCATCAACCACCGTGGCAGCCGTGTGATAGGACGACACTACGTTAGCACCCGCCAGCGCGCCGCTATCAGCCGCCACCTGGGTATCCCCGGCACGCGACATGCTCCATATCGCCGCCGTCGACGAAAACAGCAGCGTGAGCACCACCAAGATGACCACCGCAGAGGAGAGCGTGGTGTAGGCACCGTCTTCGATAAACAGGTCGATACCGGCTCGACCCATAAAGCCGCCTCGTTTGCGGAGAGCGCCTGGTCGACGGCGGGCCGCAAACCCTTGCGTCACCCGCAACAGGCAGCGCCTAATCCCATGCAGCAATCCACGAATCATAATCTCCCTCCAGCCATTCGGGACGCGATTGATACGAGACATCGACTTTGAGCTCAACGTAGCCGCCCTCGGCGGTACCACCCATAGCCTGCGCAAACGCACCGATCACAGGCAACGGCTTGACCTCGCCGGAAACGGACACGGACGAGACGCCACCCGCACCGGCCCGGCCAAGCTCGATATCCCACGACAACGGCCCGCCGGCATGAAAGATCGAAACGTTGGGCACTGCGGCAAGTCGGCGGCGGGTGAACTCCTTAAGATCGTCGTCCTCCGCCGTCGTCGTGGTCATGAGCCGCGCGGTCTCGGCGGCGGCAGACTCCATGACCGCGCGCGTATAGAGCAGGCACACCGGTTGCAGCGCGAGAAGGATGAGTGCCAGAAACGTCGGCAGCAAAAAAGCGGCCTCGACCGTAGACTGCGCCCGGTCCTCGCGCGCGGCATCAATACAACGCGATGTCCTTAGCGGCCGCAGCGGCGTCGATAACCGACGTCGAGGCAACGCCATGGGATGCCGCCCGCTCAACCAGCGCCGCCAAGCGCCCATCGGTGCCGGCACGCCAAAGTCCCGCGATCGCCAGCACGATCGATAACAGCGCCACCGTGACGATGGCGTATTCGACCGTCGCCTGGGCAGATTCCTCACACAGGACATCATGCATTTCACGATCTCTCCTTTGAGTCCGTTGCCTGCGGGCTCAGGCGCACGGCGCGCAGACGACACGAAGCATCGCCAGCATCCGCGGCAATTGTCACCATATCGACCCAGCCGCGTTCGTCGCGCACGATGGCGCCCCACACGTTTCCCTTGATGTCGAGATAGCCGCTCAGAGCAAGTTGCGCCGTGGGTACCTCGCGATAGGCACGCAGCATATCCGCCGCCGCTTCGGTCATCGGTCGGTCCTCGGACCATGCAAGCCGGACCGCAATCGCGTTGCCCTCAGGCGAATCCGTCGCAGTGCCAGACCGCTTGTCGAGCGTCCGCAGAAAGGTTTGCGCCGTGACAGCGACATCCGAATCGTCCGCATCTCGCATCTCATCTTTTTGAGACGCCACCGCCGAATCTGAGCCCAAATCGGAGGCGGTCCCAGGACGCTGCTGCCGCGCGGCGTTAAGCCCCCAAAGCACCGCCGCTATCGCCACGGTCAGGCAAGCAAACACCAGCAGCACCCCGATGGGGCGCTCGCCCTCTACAGGCTGTTGATGCCCTCGCTGATAGCGTTCCATAGATCTTGGACCTTGCCCTTAAATGCGACGATGGCGATAATCGCGATCACCACGAGCACGCCGACCAAGATGGCATACTCGGTGGTACCCTGTGCACTCTCCTCCTGCAATAGTTCCTTGGCGCGCTGACGAACATGTGCCGCCCGGCAAAACGCCCAGCCCTGGACCTTGCCAGCAGCGTCAGTCATCGTGTTCATGTATTCCTCCCTACATCACCCCGCCTGCTCCCAGCAGCGGGCCCAATATGGACAGAAGCAACGCCGGCAAGATGAGCGTGCCGGTGGGAATCAGCAGCCTGACGGGTGTACGCTCGATCTCGCGCTCGACCGCGGCGCGATGAGCCGCACGGATCTCGCGACTTTGAGCGGCCAGCGTCTCGGCAAGTGGGGCACCCAGGGCGAGCGCCTGCCCCACCGTGATGGCAAAGGTCTCGAGCGCTCGCACGTCCAGGTCGCGCGCGGCGGCCAACAACTCGTCCTCACGCGTGCCCACGCCCACCTGCCACGCCATGCAGGCGCGCTCAAGGCGAAGAGCCAGCACTGACCGGCGGTTGGCGCAGAAAA
>DXLV01000008.1:5654-27567 GCA_019414545.1 Collinsella sp.
CCGCCTCTCGCTTGCAGGCCCCTGCGATCTTGCGTGCATCCGCCCGATCCAAACCCGTCGCGACAAATACACTCAGGGCGCACAGGCAAGCCGCAACTGCAACCGGGGCGCTCATAGCTCCACCCGCATAATGCGCCGGATAACCACCAGGGCAACGGCGTTGAGGGCAAGACCCAGCACCACAGCGCCCGCGCCGGCAGGCGTCGCAAGACCGCGACGAAAATCTGCCGAAAGCAGCGCCAACACCGCGCACATGCCCGCCGGCATCGCCGCGACCATATGCGCAGACATGCGAGCCTGCGACGTCTTAACATCCAGGCGGCGCTTGAGCTCAATGCGCTCCCCCACCATGCTCGACGCCTCGGACAGTAAGTCGGCAAGCGGAGCGCCGGTGCGCTGAGACACCTTAAGCGCCAAGGTCACAAGCGAAAGACCGGGGGCGTCGATACGCACGAGCAAGTCATCGAGCGCGTCGGTCGCCGAGATGCCGCAATCGATCGCCGCCGCCACCCGCAAAAACTCGGTATGCACTGGCTCTTGCGCATGAGCGCCCACAAAGCGCATGCCCTGGGCCAGCGAATGTCCCGAGGCAAGCGACATGGAAAGTGCGGTAAACGCCTCGGGCATTGCCTCTTCTGCATCGTGTTGCTCGCGCCGGCTCTCAAAGCCATCCCGAGCGGCACCAACGGCAAACGGAGCAACAAGTCCCAAGGCAAATCCGAGGGGCGATAACGACACCATCGTTAGTAAAACGCAGCAGACACCGCTCGATAGCAGCAGAAACGCCAAACGTCCCGAAGCATCTTCGATCACGAGGCCAAGGCGATGCGCCGGAGCCAGCGATGCCCACGAACGGGCGATCTTTTTCAGCAGATCGTTTTCCACCAGCTCACGCGGCAGCTTCTCTGCCACCGTCTCGAGCGCCTGACGTGCCAGCTCCGCCGGCGGTACCTGCGGCACACGAGGTTCCGCCCCGCACGCCGTCGCGACAGAAAGCCCTGCCAAGCCCCCTACGACGAGGGGCACAGTGATCTCCATTCGTCCACCTCCTCTTGTGTGAGCGTCCCCGACCGCAGGCCTTCTGCGATAAACGGCGGCTCGCGGTCAAGCGTCCAGGTGCGCTCGGCGGCATCGAACGTCACATAGCGCTCGAGCTCTACGCCGCCCGATGCGGCGCGTCGCACCCCCGAATACGAGGAGACGAAGCGCCTGCCATCGGCGTGGCGCTCGGACATCACGATACCGTCGAGTGCCATGGCAATCTGCTCCTCGATGAGCTCGCTCGGCAGATCGATGCCATAACGTGCAAGCAACGTCAGACGCACCACGGTCTCCTGTTCTGAACCCGCATGAAGCGTGGTGAGCGACCCGTCGTGGCCCGTGTTCATGGCCTGCAACATGTCGCAGCACTCGGCACCGCGCACCTCGCCCACCACGATGCGGTCGGGGCGCATGCGCAGGGCATTAGTCACCAGGTCGCGGATCGTCACCGCGCCCTCGCCCTCAATTGAAGCCTCGCGCGCCTCTAGGCGCACCACGTGCGGATGATGCGCAAACTTGAGCTCGGCAGAGTCCTCGATCGTCACGATGCGCTCGCCGGTGGAAATCTCACATGACAACGCGTTGAGCAGGGTGGTCTTACCAGATCCCGTGCCTCCCGCAACCGCCAGGTCCTGTCGCAGCGACACCGCACACGACAGCAGCTGCGCATACCAAAGCGGCAGCGATCCCAACCCCACGAGCTCGTCCAGCGAGCAGATACGGTCCGAGAACTTTCGGATGGTGAGAATCGGTCCGTCAATCGCCACAGGCGGAATCACCGCGTTGACGCGATAGCCCGTTTTGAGGCGGGCGTTGACGATGGGGCTGCGCTCGTCGATACGGCGGCCAAGTGGCGAGATAATGCGGTCGATAAGCACACGGATCTGCTCATCATCCTCAAACGCATGCTCGATGGGGTACAAGACGCCGCCGCGTTCAAAGAAAGCCGAGCGGCAGCCGTTGATCATGATCTCGGTAACGGTGTCGTCCTCGATGAGCGGCTGCAACGGCCCCAAGCCCACCACGTCATCCAAAATCTCGTCGATGATGGTCTCGCGCTCGGGCGTCGCGAGATCGGTCGGCTCCTCAACATTGAGCGCCGCCTCCACCGCAGGACGCAATTCCGAGCGGGCAAGTGCCGGGTCGATATAGGCGCTGATACGCGCCACTTCGTCGTAACCCATGCGGTCCATCACGGCGCGCTTGGTGCGTCGTTTCACGGCGCGGCGACGCCCCACATCTACAGGCGCTGCCGCCGCCGCAGCGCCGGCAGCCTTAATCCTCGTTTGCAGGCTCATCGCTGATCACCCTCGCGCGACCAGGGAAGGCGGATACGCGGGCGTTCGGTGCGCGTTGCACGGTCGGCGACCATATCGCTCCAAGGGCCGACGGCGCACCCCAGTTCCACGAGCATCTCGCGCGTGGCCTCGCGCACGCTAGTCGCAAAAGCGCTGGTCTGCCCCACTGCCTCGTCAGCGCGCCCAAACGCCATGAGCGCGGCGAGATCCTGCCCGCCATCGGCGATACGAATCTTGGAGCTTAACGCACAGGCAATCTCAAAGCGCATGGCGACGTCCTCGTCTGCCCCGCGCGCACCGAACCGGTTGAACACGGCGCTCATGCGCGTGCGCGGCACACCTACTCGACCTGCCAGTTCAATGACGCGCGATGCCGATGCCGCGGACGACACCGCCGCATCGCCAACGACCAGGCAACGGTCGCTCGCCGCCACCGCAGCCGCCACGGCGTCGCCCCAAAAGACCGAGGTATCGATAAAGACCACGTCGGATTCGCGACGCAGAACATCAAGCAGTAGCTCCACCGGACGTGCCATGAGCTCGGCTTGCTCGGGCGCCGCGACGGGACCCCAGAGCGTAACGCCCGGCGCCACGCGCATCGAAGCGGCTACGATATCCGGCTCGGTGAGCATGCCCGCCGCCGACGGCTCGATAAGTGCCGCCATATCGCGCGGAGCATCGACGCCTAACAAGTCGTAAAGGTTTCCAAACATCAGGTCCAGGTCGAGCACGGCGGCACGCAAGCCCAACAGCGACGATGTGTGTGCCATGGTGGCAACGATCGTCGACTTGCCGCAACCGCCCGAACCCGAAATAGCGCAGATGACTGGAGCTCGATGCGGCGGAGCGGTAGCGTCTGCCGGCGGCATCGGAGGCGGCGGGGCGGGCGTCGGTGACAGCGTCCCCGTCTCCCCCGCCGCAACCACGTGCTGCGTCCAAGCCGGCATGGCTGCTTGTTCGGTCTGCGAGGCAGGCTCGTTCTGCGCAATCTGCTCATGCTGCATCAGCGACAACTCGCCGCACCCGGCAAGGCCCTCAACTTCGTCGAGTTCATCCGCCAGATTCACGCCGTGCACGTATCCCATATCTACTGCCGGGGAGTCGCCAGCATGCTGCGCCGGCCCTCCAGCGTCATCGTATACAAGGGGGTTCCGGGGGCGCCGACCATGCTCGGCTTCCGCTTTTCCATAATCATCAACACGCGGGCCTCTTGTAGCGCGAGGCGCCCCGGGTTCCCTATCAACAAAAGCATCGGGCTCAATCGTCATGCGCCGATCGGAATCAACCGCTCCCTCGCCCGCGCGCCCGTTGCCGCATATACTGTGTGCAGCGATGACCTCGGTCGCCCCCGCGCGAAACAGCCCCTCGATATCCGACGGATCGAGCGCTTCTATCAACACGACCACGCGACTCACGCGGCCTTCGGCCGTCAGGCGCGCAACAGTCTTGCGCACATCTTCGGTATCAAACAGAGACGCCGCGATGATGGCAGCCCCGCGGCGCGACGGAAACGCCCGCGCCATGGAAACCAGCCCGTCCAGGTCACCCACGCGAAGCACCTGTGCACCCGCATCACGGCCCTCGACTTCCCGCTGCAACAGCCCGTAATCGCCGCACGCGCAGCACGCAAGCCAGATCGCCTTCATCACTCGTCGCCTCCGCTCTTTTTGCCGCGCGCCGTGGCGGGAATCGTCAAGCTGACCGTTCCCTTGCCCGAGGCTCCCAGCAGTTCCTTGACGTCTTCGGGGTCAGCCGCCAGCGTCACCCATTCGATCTTGCCCTCGCGCGTGGCACCGGAATCCTCACTGGTATCGATCACGTGCGCGCCGCACAGCCGATCGGTCACGCCGTCCTTTTGCACGTACACGTCCACGTAGCTGCCCACGCCCGTGGCACCGCCGACCGAGTGCTCGGCATCGACCGCCACCGAAACGGCAACCTTGCCCTTAGGCACCTCGAGCTTGCGGCTCTCGGCCTTGGTGTAGACATTGCAGATCACGGCGTTTTTGGGAATACGCGAAGTCGTCACGTCGCCGCGCACCTGGCGCAGCTCGGTCGCCGCGTCACGCGGCAGCAGACTCGTCAGCCATTCCTGGGTTATGACATTGGTCTCATCGAGGGTCTCGCCCACATCGATATCGCGCGCCGCGACGCATACCTCGACGCGATCGCCACCGTACTTGGCCAAGGTCTCAGCCTGGACCTGTTCGGCTTGCGAGCGGATCGACGAGCCGTAAACCATGCAAAGCAGAGCAGCGAGCACGCCCGCGACCAGACTGATGGCGATGCGCTTGCTCTTGTTCACGGCCGCTCCTCTCATGGCAGTGCCGGGCGAATGCCCGTACCACCATTGTCTGGGCGGTCAGAGTGCAAAGCGGCACAATCGCGATCTTGGTTTTCGATGTCAAACCAATCGTTGACCAAAAACTGACCAGCCCGTCAAGCTCGTGGCAAGGTTTTGGTCAGCACGTCAGCAAACTGCATGTTTCGAGGCTTTTCCACAGCAAAAAAGCCGTCTCCCGAACAGTTGGGAGACGGCTGTCATAGGAAAAATCAATTACAGATGGACATCGGGATCGAGCATTTGAGCACTCACGCGCATGGATGACGCCAGGTTTTGGAACGTTTCCAGACGCAGGCTGTCAATCTGCCCGGCGTCCTCGGCCTCGCGAACGGCGCAACCCGGCTCATGGGTGTGCGTGCAATCGCCAAACCGGCACGCGCGCGATGCCTCGACAATCTCGGGGAAGGCGCGCGCCAGACCCCGCTCGTGACCCACGAGCGGCAAACTGCGCAGACCCGGGGCATCGGCGATCACGCCGGCGTCGCCCGGCAGCGCCACCATCACGCGCGCGACGGTAGTGTGACGGCCCTGGTCGTCGCGTTCGCGCACACCGCCGGTCGCCAACGTATCGTGGCCCAGCAGTGCATTGAGCAGCGTCGACTTGCCGGCACCCGACTCGCCCAGAATCATGGCGCAGCTCCCGGCAGGCACGCAGGCACGGACCTCGTCCAGGCCGCGGCCCTCGGCAGAGGACGTCACGATCACGCGCACGTTCGGACCCACCAGGCGGCGCACGCGGTCCAGATCGCGCTCGAGCTCCCCGGCATCGCAGCGGTCAGCCTTGGTGAGCACCACCACCGGCTCGGCATCGCAGTCGAGCGCCAACACCAGCGAGCGCGCCACACGGTCGAGCAGCACCTCGCCGGCACCGAGCGCCTGCACGATTAGCACGCTATCCACGTTGGAGCAGAGCACCTGGCGCTCTCCGCGGGCACGGCCGCGCCAACGCTCAAAGCTCGTACGGCGCGGCAGTACGCATTCAATCACGCCCATATCGTGCCCGGGAGCGCGGCGCACCGCCACACGATCGCCCACGGCAGGCAGCAGGACCTCGTCCCCACCGCGCGACTTGGCAAATCCCACGGCATGCTCGGCGCGGAAGGTATCGTCGGCAGTCGCCACCAGCGGAAACCCACGATCCAAGCGCACCACGGCGCCAAGCTGCATCTGCTCGGGCTCCTCGGCATGCGAGCAGAAATCATCAAAGGCAGCCTGCTGGGCTTCATCGACCGGCAGGTCATCAAACGCCGGAACGTTCCGCAGCGCGTCAAGCCCCGGTACACTCGCCAGCAACTCCTCAGCAGATGCGGGAGCCTCGGTCGCGAGCTTCCGACGACGATCGCGCTTAGCCCGCGCCCCCGTCGTCTTTTTCTTCGCCTTAGCCTTAGCCTTGCCCACAAACGCCTCCCAGCACAAAACCACACAACTGAGCAGGTATTTTAACGCATTGTTCCGTCCGACTTACCAAATGCTGCGGCGTACTCGTCATCATCCATCCAATCGATGATGTCGCCGGGCTTGCAATGAAGCGCCTCGCACATTGCTTGAAGTGTAGAAAAGCGGATCCCCTTGAGTCTTCCCGTTTTAATTCGAGACAGATTAACAGGCGATATTCCAATGATTTCGGCAAGTTCCTGCGACGAGATTTTACGGTCCGCCATCACGCGGTCAAGACGCATAACAATCGGCACCGTGCCACCCCCTAGAGAATCTCGTCTGCATCTTCCTGCAATACCCTACCGTATTCAAAGACCCCCGCCAACGCAAAGAAAACGAGTCCGTAAGAAAGCGATTGAAAATCAAACTCGGGAAACACGGGCTCAGCCGTTCCAAGAACATTGCTGTATGGCAATTGAATCGTCGGCCATATGATGCTGATGACGGCTTTTACCGACATCAGGAGGCCAGCCGCGACCAAAATCCTGGTCTGCCACTTACCAAAAGGACGACCCTCATGCCTGACTTTCGCCGTCAGAATCGTAAACAGAAGAAACGTTGCAGCGTCGCAAAGCGTGCTAACCATAAACAAGAGCAGAAATCCGCCGCTCACCGCAGAGATACCCTCGATGAGCAACAGGTTCGCAAGATGAACGAACAACACCACGCAACATAGCGCTTGAACCGCCAGGGCGATACAGAAGATTGTCAGAAAACTCGTCGTCAACCGCAGATGTATATCGCGATCTTTCATTTCTCCTCCTTTTTTTCCTTATTTCCCTGCGTTCATTGTACTTTTCAATCCAACCGCTCTCGCTCAAAACCATTTACCGGCAAATCGATACCGTTCATTTTAAAGAATCTTTATTTAATGTTTTATATAAATTAATTTAACTTTATAGAGTTTGGAGGACCCATGAGAAAGCAAACCGTCCTTATCCTTATCTTATCGCTGTCCCTTTTCGCCCTCTTCTCGTCAGTACGAACCAATTCCGATCCAATCAATATCTCATTGCCCGAATTTCGATCGAAATTAAGCAAAGGCGAATCTTTTATCGTGCAAATTGAGCTGGAGGGCTGCCCGGCCTGTGAAGAACTCCGTGCGGCAGAGCGCTCGCTTTCGCCGAGTCTCAAGAACGACATCGAGATCCTCGTTGTCCCTAAGAGCCAAAAGGAAGTTGATAGGGAAACACTTAAGGCGCTTCTGCCGTCATTCGAGTTTTATCCTTCAATTTTTGCCATCTCTGAAGGAAAGATAGCGTCCGAGTTCGACCTTTCCACGCTTGATTCGTTTGAAATGCGTTTCACGGATTGGAGGCTGAATCTGAACAACACAGCAATGTCAAGCTAAATGTCAGGAGGATACACATGCTACGCAACGTTCCCGTAAGCCGTAAGTCATTCATCGCAAGCGCAGTTGCGCTTTGCTCAATTGCCATTTCACCAAAGCAATCTAAGGCGCAACCTCTTGAAGTAGAGTTCCCTTCTGCCGAAGAGTACATTGAAGCTGTCAATGAGTCCGGCACAGGATGGACGACATACGCACTAGATGAAAACGGAGATGTCCAAATTATCGATCGATTCCAGACCCTGTCTTTGGATGATTTAGCAACTGCCACACGCGGCGCTAAAGAATGGATCGTCAAAATTGCCATTTTTATTGGAAAAGAACTCATCGGCTATGTAACGGGGCTTGTAATCGACGGACTGATTAAGAAGATCATAAGCAAAACCGGAGGTACTTGGCCTGAGTATGCAGCAAAGCAACTCCTTGGACACCCCGTACCCGCAGGCAACGCGTACCGTCTACCTTGCAGCGTCTATCCCCCCAACTCCGGAGAATACATTCGTTGTATAAATAGTTAGGATACGGCTATGTTGCCAGTCATCATTGCCCCCGTAATTGGTGTATGGGGCATCCAGTATTTCCTCAACAAGAAGTGGCTCTGGGGCATTGGGTGCATAGCGATAACATTAATATGCTATTTCCTTAGCCTCATTGTCAAAGCATGCTGGCCGAGCGCCATCTCTTTTGGAATTGCTCTTCTCAGCTCGGTCCAGCTATATGGAAGCAAAAAGGGTTTGTCCTTCTTTAATGCCCTGATATCGGCTCCGCTACCTCTGCAAATCTACTGGGGAATTATGGCCGTCATCGTTCTCTTTATGCCTCAAATCCCCTTCAGCGACGTTCCCGGCTTCTCCTAACGCGTCGCCGATTCAACCCCATACAATCCAGTTCACAAAAAGAGTCGGTCGAGCAAATGCTCTAAAAAAGAGCTGGCCGGGCAAAGCCCGACCAGCTCACATACTTTCCCTCAGCCCTTTTCATCCGCACGGGAGAAAAGCCAGCAAGGATACCGCAGGGCCCGCCCGCCGGGAGGGGTTTCCTAAGGGCACATCCCGCAGCCGCAAAGCGGCGAGGACGTGCCCGTGGAAACCCCGCAGGCGGTCGGGCCCGGACAGGTACGTTACTCTTTCTCCACAGCGCGCATGATCGCCTTGTAGATCTCCATCAGCGGGATGATCAGGAAGGCCAGGCCCAGGGCAGCGACAACGCCCTTGAGCTCAAGCGTCACGGGGCCAAAGAACATCTCGGCAAGCGTCGGCTGCACGGTTACGATCACCGTCAGCACCAGCGCCAGCGCGGCGGAAGCCCACAGCCACTTGTTCTGCTTCTTCATGGTGAACAGCGACGCACGACGGCTGCGCATATTGAAGCAGTGGAAAATCTCAACCATGTTGAGCGTGATGAACGCCATCATCACGCCTTCCTCGTCGGCATTGCCGGCGATCATATCGGCGATATGGATGTAGCCCATGTCAAAGTACACGCCCACAAAGAAGCTCGCCAGCACCAGCACGGTGATAATTAGGCCCTGGACCACACAGTCCAGACCCATATGTCCGGCAAAGACACCGTCCTTGGCGTTGCGCGGCTTGCGCTTCATGATGTCGCCCTCGGCATCCTCCATGCCCAGCGCGAGCGCGGGGAAGCAGTCGGTGACCAGGTTCACCCACAGCAGCTGCACCGGCTGGAAGATGGTAAAGCCGATGAGCGTGGCGATAAACACCGAGAACACCTCGGCAAGGTTGGCCGAAAGCAGGAACTGGATGACCTTGCGGATGTTGTCGTAGATGCGACGGCCCTCTTCGCAGGCACCGATGATGGTGGCAAAGTTATCGTCGGCGAGCACCATGTCGGCGACGTTCTTGGTGACGTCGGTACCAGTAATGCCCATGCCCACGCCGATGTCGGCGCGCTTGATGGACGGGGCGTCGTTGACGCCGTCGCCCGTCATGGCCACGATCTGGTCGCGCGACTTCCAAGCCTCGACGATGCGTGTCTTGTGCTCGGGTTGGACGCGGGCGTACACGCCGTAGTCCTCGATGTGCGCGTCGAGCTCCTCGTCGCTCATGCGATCGAGGTCGGCACCGGTGATGGCATGGCTGCGATCGGTGACGATGCCCAGCTGCTTGGCGATGGCCACGGCGGTGTCGATGTGGTCGCCCGTGATCATGACGGTGCGGATACCGGCATCGTGCGCCTCGCGGATGGCGTCGGCGACCTCGGGGCGGACAGGGTCAATCATGCCGGACAGGCCGCAGAAGACCAGGTCGTGCTCGAGCGCAGCGGGGCTGCAGTCGCTCGGGACCTCGGTGTAGGTGCGGCTTGCCAGCGCCAGCACGCGCAGAGCCTCGTCGGCCATGGCCTTGTTGGCGGCCACGAGCTCGGCGCGACGCTCCTCGGTCAGCGGGACGACCTTTTCGCCCTCGTAGATATGGGTGCACAGGCCGATCACCACGTCGGGCGCGCCCTTGGTGTACTGCTCGTACTCGCCATCCAGGGTCTCGACGACCACGGACATCATCTTGCGGCCCGAGTCGAACGGGGCCTCGCCCACGCGCGGATGCTCGGCAGTCAGGCCAGTGAGGCCCGCCTTGCCGGCGTCGTTGACGAGCGCGCACTCAGTCGGCTCGCCCACGGCCTCGCCCAGCTCCTCGTCCCACTGAGCATCGGAGCACAGCGCCATGCCGGCCAGGAACTTCTCCTTGGGCGCAGCGAGCTCGTGCTTGACGACGGTCATCTTGTTTTGGGTAAGGGTACCGGTCTTGTCGGAGCAGATGGTCTGCGTGCAGCCGAGAGTCTCGACGGCAGAGAGCTTGCGGATGATTGCCTGGCGCTTAGCCATCTTGGTCACGCCAAGCGATAGCACGATGGTCACGACGGCGACCAGGCCCTCGGGGATGGCAGCGACGGCGAGCGAGACGGCGACCATAAAGGTATCGAGCAGGGCGGTCGGGTCGGTAAGAACGTTGCCCACGCCGTGGCGGATGATATCAACGCCAAAGATGACGACGCAGATGACGATAACCATAATGGTAAGGATGCGGCTGAGCTCGGCGAGCTTCACTTGCAACGGCGTGAGCTCTTCCTTGGCCTCGGCCAGGGCGCCGGCGATCTTGCCCATCTCGGTGTTCATGCCGGTGCCGACCACGACGGCGCGACCACGGCCGTACACGACGGTGGAGCCCATATAGCACATGTTCTTACGGTCGCCGAGCGGCACGTCATCGGTGCCCGCGGCAAGCTCGATCACGTTGGCGTGCTTCTCTACGGGCACGGACTCGCCGGTGAGCGCGGCCTCTTCGATCTTCATCGTGGCGCTCTCGAGCACGCGGCAGTCGGCCGGGACGGAGTCGCCCGCCTCGAGCATGATCACGTCGCCGGGCACGAGCTCGGCGCTCGGCAGGTGCACGAGCTTGCCGTCGCGCAGCACCTTGGACTGCGCCGCACTCATCTCCTGCAGGGCCTCGAGGGCCTCCTCGCTCTTGGCTTCCTGGACCACGCCCAGCACCGAGTTGACGATAACGACGAACATGATGATGGCGACATCGGCAAAGTCCGCCTCGCCCTTGACCATGCCCGTGAGCGCACTGATGACGGCGGCAACGATCAGCATGATGACCATGGGGTCGGCCATCTGCTCAAAGAAACGCTTCCACAGCGGCGTCTTCTCGGCTTCCTCGAGCTTGTTAGGGCCTGTCTTGGCGAGGCGCGAAGACGCCTCGTCGTTGCTCAGGCCGAGGTTCTCATCGACACCTTGGTCGCTGAGCACCTCCGCCGCGGCGGACAGGTATTCCTTTTGCATATAGAGTCCCCTCCTGGGATTCGGGCCACTCAGCAGATTGATGCCCGATCATAATTCCCAGGAGAAGGGCAAGGGCTCATCAAGGCTGCCGTGCTGAGCGGCAGTTGATAGTGGAGCTATGGTACCCCAAAGCGACGCGTCTAGCCAAAACAATCGGTTTGGAAATATGGTCCGCACGCAACGGTGCAGACCGTGTGATGCTCAACATTGGTAAAACGTTTTTTCTTCGGCACATCGCCAAACTGACATATCTCCCAGATAGCAGCGGTTGGAGTGGTTGGTAAAGATTTTTCATATACCGTTTTTCCCGCAAAAAATGAACTTCCATTTCGGCATACGGTCGATTTTTTGGGGTATTCGGTCGGCATTTCGTTATAATCATCTCGGTTTTATTTCTTATGGTTTATCTATCAGCGCAAGACGATGTCAGATGGAGGTCTGAATGTACAAGCGCACTAAGATTGTATGCACCATGGGTCCCGCCTGCGATAGCGACGAGACCATCCGCGAGATGATCAAGGCGGGCATGAACGTCGCCCGTTTTAACTTCTCGCACGGCTCCTACGACGAGCACCACGGTCGCATCGAGCGCGTCCGCCGTATTTCCAAGGAGCTCGGTCTGCCTGTCGGCATCCTGCTCGACACCAAGGGCCCCGAGGTCCGCACCGGCCTTCTGGTCGACGGCAAGAAGGTTGCCGTCAAGACCGGCGATAAGATCGTCGTCACCGCTCAGCCCACGTCCGAGGATTTCCACGGCACCGCTGAGCACATCTCCCTCGACTACCTGGCTCTGCCTTCCGAGGTCGAGAAGGGCTCCCTCATCCTGATCGATGACGGCCTGGTTGCCCTCGAGGTCGAGTCCGTCAGCGGCCAGGACATGACCTGCGTCGTTAAGAACGACGGCCTGATCGGCGAGCGCAAGGGCGTCAACATGCCCAACGTCAACATCTCGCTGCCCGCCATCACCGAGCGCGATCGTCAGGACATCCTCTTTGGCCTGACCGAGAACATCGACTACATCGCCGCTTCCTTCATCCGTGACGGCGAGTCCGTCCGCGGCATCCGCAAGCTTTGCCGCGAGAACGGTGGCGAGCACGTGACGATCTTCCCGAAGATCGAGTGCGCCCTGGGCGTCGAGAACTTCGACGAGATCCTCGAGGCTTCCGACGGCATCATGGTCGCCCGTGGCGACCTGGGTATCGAGATCAAGCCCGAGCTCGTTCCGCACATCCAGAAGGAGATCATCGCCAAGTGCAACGCGGCCTACAAGCCCGTTATCACCGCTACGCAGATGCTCGACTCCATGCAGCAGAACCCGCGCCCGACGCGCGCCGAGGTTGCCGACGTTGCTAACGCCATCTACGACGGCACCGACGCCGTTATGCTCTCTGGCGAGTCCGCTGCCGGTAAGTACCCGGTCGAGGCCGTTAAGATGCAGGCCAGCATTGCTCTCGAGACCGAGAAGTACCTCCCGGCCCACGCTCCGCTCGAGGTTCCGGCCGACGCTCACGGCACCCGCGTCGTCAACAACGTTGTGGGTATGTCCGCTGTGAACATGGCCACCACCGTTGGCGCCAAGTGCATCACCGTGCCGACGACCACCGGTCGTACCGCACGCCTGATCTCGCACTTCCGTCCCAACATGCCGATCTGCGCGTTCTCCCGCCACGAGTGGGCCGTCCAGCAGATGATCATGTACTGGGGCGTTATCCCGCACCAGGCCGAGATTACCCAGGGCACCGTCAACGGCACGATCGTCAAGGCGATCGAGACCGCTAAGGAGCTCGGCTACGTCGAGGCCGGCGATCTGACCGTCGCTACCGCCGGCGATCCCCGCATGAGTGTTCAGCTCGAGGACAAGGTCTCCTCGACCAACGTCGCTTACGTCGCTCAGGTGCGCTAAATCGCACTTGCAAGCATGCTTGCATTGCAAAGGGCCCGGAAGGCTTCGCCTTCCGGGCCCTTTTTCTGTGCCAATGTCGGCGCACGGCAAAACACGCACTCATTTCTTTACCAAAAGCGCGAAATCCACCCTTCGAGGCCCAAAAAATAAAGTCCCAAGCGCTAAAAGTGTTCGCCCGGTGGCAAACCCACACCTTAACCGACGCTGATAAATCGTTTTAGCAAGAGCCAGATCGACCTAGTTTTCGGAAGTATGCGGCAAATTCTGAGACCTTCGAACACACCCCGTTTTTTTACAACAAAATGCCTGATAAACTAGCCTCAAAAGCCAGGTCTGCTCACAGGGTTCAGATTTTGCCGCATACTTCCGAATTGACGCTGGCATCGCACGGTCCAAAAGCACATTTCGATCTGGAGGACGTCATGGACCTGACGCTCTGCGGTCAATCCGCTTTTTACTATTACCGTATCCCGCCGCAGGTATTAGGCCTTTACCCCGCCATTAGCCTTGGCAATATAGATCGCAGATGTTGCGGCCTCGGAAGTCATGCAGTTGTAAAAGACCTGCTTCACGCACCGCTTCACAGGCTTGTATTCACTCGGGCACAATCGGGGTCGCGAAGCCTCTTTAAATCGCACCTCCTGACCCAAGAGCCGCCTCCTGGGTCGTTTAGGCAGACTGAACATGGATTTGATGTCACTTCACCGGAATTCACGCTGCTCAGCCTTGCTACGCAGGTCTCCCGCAACCAGCTACTCATGGCTTGCTACGAGATGTGCAGCTCATTTGCAGTGTTTACGCCCTGCGAACGTACGCAACAGCAACTTGATGAGGCAATATCTCTTAAGTTCATTCCGCCCGACTGTGGTTGGAAGCGTATTGTCGACACCAAGGGCAATGACACCAACTTGTGGAAACGCGCGCCGCTCCTCAGCGCGGCGGATATCGCCGCGTTCGCCAAGCAGGCCGCAGGCCTGCGCGGTGTTAAGCAGCTCCGCTGGGCCGCCGAACGCATGGCAGGGCAGACCGCCTCGCCCTTCGAGGTCCAGACGTCCATGCTCGTCTCACTCCCCCGCGACGAAGGCGGTCTGGGTATAGGCATCACCAATA
Source organism: Collinsella sp. (assembly GCA_019414545.1). Classification (GTDB taxonomy): domain Bacteria; phylum Actinomycetota; class Coriobacteriia; order Coriobacteriales; family Coriobacteriaceae; genus Collinsella. Next base: position 19,938 of record DXLV01000008.1, read on the forward strand.
ACGCACGCATCCCGCTCAGCGAAGCCGCACGTTCGCTGTATGACAAAACCTGCTGTTATGCCGATATCCTCATCGAAAGTGTCACCGACAGCATGGGCGTCATTCTGGAATGCCAAGGCCGCTCCGCTCATGACAGCGAAGCTGCGAGTCTCTCCGATGCCGAGCGCACTACCGCACTCACAAGCATGGGCTACGACGTCATCCAAATTACCTATGGCCAGATCAAGGACAAAAGGAGCTTTGGCAACCTTGCCGAACTCATCCATAAAAAGGCCGGGCTTCCCTACACCCCAAAGATCAAACAGGAGTGCGACGCCGAAGATGCTCTGCGGCAAGAACTGCTTGTCGATTGGGATGACCTATTCGCTGCCAGGCAGGCCAGCTAGCAGCTAGCGATCAGAGGCAGCGCGGGCGCGCTGGGCAATGCGACGCGGGCGGCAAAACCTGCCTCGGTTAACTCGACGACCTCGGTAAACGTTGCGTCAAAGAACGCTTCGGTCAGCAGGCGGTACGGCGGGTGATCCGGCTCGCCGGGGTTTTCGCGCACAATCTCGTGCATGACGCCAATGGTTTTGAGCACATACTCTTGCGGGATCGAATACTGGCCAAACTGGGCCGCCGCGGTATAGAGACGATCGGTCGCACGCGGGATGGAAACGATGCCGAGGGTTTTGCCAAACCAGTCAAAGTCGCCCTGCTTCTTGATGCGGAACTCCTCACACGGCTTGCCGCCATGCGCCTCGAGGTACTGGTTTACGTGGGTGTTCCACACGGTGTCGGCCACCAGATGCGACCAAACACCCAACGTCAAATCGAGTAACGACTGTGCCACGTTCTCGGGCGCGAGCGAAAGCTCGTCAGCAGCGGGACCAGCGATCGGCTCCGCATCCCTATATCGCTGCGGATAATGCACCCGATTGAGTCGCTCGCGTTCCTCGACAATCGACGTCGCCGCAGCCGGCGCACCTATCGGCATGCCCTTGAGCAGCGGCGCCACATAAGTGTCCCAAAACTCCTGCTCACGCGGCTTGGGGATAGGCTCGGGCTTGGCAAAATGCGTAATACGATACGGGATGGGATCGGCAATGCCGGGAACCATATAGCCCACAAAAATGTCCGGAACCACGCTGCCAAACAAAAAGGCATTGCGGTCGCGCACTTTATCGGCAAGCGTGCCAGCACGCGCCAGCAGTCGTTCCGTCTGAGCGATATGAATATTCCAACTTGGCATAGCCACCCCCGTAAAAACCCGGATAACTATACCATTCACAGCGGGCCACGCACGCAGCCGCACCCCTACTATCCGGCAACTATTCCGCGGCGGCGCTCTCGGTTCCATACGATGGCACGGACGCCTCGACCACGTGATGATATCGGTCGATATAGATGGCGCGGGCACCCAGGCGTCGTACCAAATCCTGATGGTGTGTGCTCATTAAGACCGTCTTGCCGGCAGCAACATAAGCCAGCAAAAAGCTGACCACGATGTCGCACGAATCCTCATCGAGTCCGTTGGTAGGCTCGTCGAGCACCAGGATATCGGGGTTCATCGACACGACGGCCGCCAGCGCCACACGCTTTTTTTGCCCGCCCGAAAGCTGATAGGGCGAGGCATCGACCAGATCGGAAACCTGGAACAGCTCCATGGCATCGCGAACGCGGCACTTGAGCTCGTCTGTCGACAGCCCCATTTGAGCCGGACCAAACGCGACCTCCTCGCCTACCGTGGCGCAAAACAGCTGGGCATCGGCATTTTGAAACACGAAGCCTACGCGCTGGTGAAAGCGCTGGGAAGCCACGGAATCCTTTAGAAATGTTGCATCGATCACGTGCCCGTCAAACAGGTATGCCCCTGCGTCCGCGAGTTCAAGACCGTTAATAAGGCGCATGATCGTCGTCTTGCCGCAGCCATTCGGGCCAAGCAGGGCAACGAGCTCGCCACGATCGACCTGCAGCGACACACCATCGACAACCGTATGCCCCGCATAGGAAAACACCACGTCGCGTAGCTCGATGAGCGGCGCGACCTCGGCGCCCGCACCGTTCGTGCCCGCCGCATTATTCATATCGATCGTCAAAACGTCGCCCTTCCCTATTCACATCAACAGCCCGCCGTCCGCACTACAGCACAGCGCACAGCACCGCAAACAGCGCCACGGCGACCGCATAAACCGCATCGCGCCAGCTCAGTCCGCTCCGTGCGGGCGCCGGATACGCACCGGCAAAGCCGCGGCAAAGCATAGCCTCGTCCATCGCGTGGCTGCATTCCATCGCCTTGATAAAGGTCATGCCCATGATACCCGCGATCGAATCGGTACGCGAAAATCCCTCAGGCGTACGGCCAACGCTGCGCAGCATGACCGATTCGCACAGATCGTGCGCTGTGCGTCCCAGCACCTCGATATGCTTGAGTGCCATATCAAAGGTAAAGATGACCTCGTCGGGCAGATGCAGCATCTTGAGCGCTGCCGACATGCGGCTCCACGTGAGGGTCCACGAAACGCCCAACACCAGCGACACATTAATGAACGTCTTGAGCGCAATCTTGAGCATGGCGCCCGTAGCGGAAGCGCCCAGCAGCAAGGCAGGCAGCGCCAGAACCACTGCGAGTCCCGCGGCGCCGAGCGCCGGCACAAAAGTCGCGCGCAACCCGCGTGCTGGGCGCACCGCGACCAGCACCAACGCGATCGCCGCCATCAACATCAGGTACAGCGAGCTTTGCGTCAGGCACACGCACAGAACGCAAACGAACATCCCCACCAGGCGCACCGGAGCCGAAACGCAAGAAAGGGCGCGGTCGACCATCGACCCGCCCTCGTGCGCGCCTCCACCCAGGCGAACCCGCTCAAGCAGGCTCGCCAGGTGCAGGACATTCTTTTGCATCACACGATGCCGAGCCCCCACGGGCTCATATCGCTCCTCGGCCGCAAGCCAGCTAGGCAGCTCGGCTATTGCCATGAGCACCGCTTTCCTTGACCGTCAGCGAGACCAGGCGGAATGCGATGGTAAGCACCGCCACGCCAATCACGCCCGAAAGAATATACATCGCGGCCTGGCCGGCAAAGCCAAGGCCCTGCTCCTCGGAATAAACCTGCAGGTAGTCGCCCGTGGGCAGCGCATCGGCAAAGGTCGGAGCATCGAGGCCGACCGAAGCCTGCAGACTGTCGTCACCAGCCTCCTGAACGGCGGTCGCGGCGCCCTCGGCGTCCCACTCACCCCAGGCGTCACCGGTGGCGAGCAAGCCGAGCGGCGTAGCCACGACAAGCACGGCGACCAGAATGAGCGTGGGAATCAGGGAAGTCTTCTTGGCGGTACCATCGGCGGCAAGCTGGCCATCGACGGCCTCGGGCCCGACGATAATGCTCGGCGCCGTCTTCTTAATGAAACCATAGATGGCGGCCGTCGCCACGCCCTCGATCACGCCGGCAACCAGCATATGCGGGACCAACATGGCCGGAATAGCCACGGACAGCGGGAAGGGGCAGTACAGCGGAGCGCCCGAAGCGTTGGTAAAGAGCATCGGCTGAATACCAAACTCGATTGCCGCGCACAGGGCCGCTAGGCACAACCCGACCCAACCGCTCACGATGGCAGAAGCCGAGGTGCCCCACCTTTTGTCGTGCAGACGGCTGTTGAGCGCACGGAACACGATAGCAGCGGTAAACGGCAACACAAAGGCCATGTTAAAGCAGTTGGCTCCAAAGGACAGGATACCGCCGTCGCCAAACAGCAGCGCCTGCAGCGCCAGCGCGACCGAAACCGCGATGGCCGCGGCCTCCGGGCCAAGCAGCAGCGCGATGAGCGCGCCGCCAACGGCGTGTCCCGTGGTACCGCCGGGCAGCGGCACGTTGAACATCATGAGCAAGAAGGAGAATGCGGCGCAGATGCCCAGGAACGCCATATGCTCGCGATCGAGCGTAGCACGCACCTTCTTGATGCAATGGACCCATACGGGCACCATCGCCACCGCCATGACGGCATCGGTCTGCGGGGACAAATAATTATCTGGAATGTGCATAGCGCCTCCCGGTTGTCGGCGCACGGAATTGCAGCGCCGCTTGAATAACCTTGCCAGTGTTACGTATTGTTAGATTCGTAACACGCCGCCGGGTATCATAGCAAAACGGCACACTGCCAACAAAGCAGTGCGCCGTTTTGTAATACATTCGTCACAGACGCAAGCGGTCCTAGCCGCGGACCTCGCCGTTTACGCCCTTGCACACCTTGGTGACGATCTTCTGGTGCGCCTTCTCGACCTCTTCGCTGGTAAGCGTGTGGTCGTCCGAGCGATACGTGAGCGCGAAGGCCATGGACTTCTTGCCCTTGCCGATGCGGATGGGATCGCGGTAGACATCGAACAGGCGTACGCCCTCGAGCAGCTTGCCGCCGGCGCTGGTGATGCGACGCTCAAGGTCCTCGCAAGTCACGGCGTTGTCGACCACAATGGCAAGATCGTGCTCAACAGCCGGGTACTGCGAGAACTCGCGATAGTTCTCCTGGTTGCGGGCGCCCTTGATCAGCTTGTCCAGGTCAAGCTCAAAGGCAACGACAACCTCGTCGATGCCGCAGGCCTCGCGCGCCTCGGGGTGGATCTCGCCGACCCAACCCAGCACGGTGCCGCCGGACAGAACCTCGGCCGCACGACCCGGCTGCAAAAAGGCATAGCCCTCGCCCTCGACGGGACGGAAGCGAACCTTCTCGATGCGCAGCTGGGCGAGCAGCTCCTCGACGATACCCTTGCCAAAGAAGAAACGCAGTTTACGGTACTTCATGTTCCAAGACTGCTCGCTCCACTGGCCCGAGAGCACACCCGCGACGGACTTGGTCTCCTTGGGCAGGCTGGCGTTCTCGCGACCGTGGAACAGGCTGCCGACCTCGTACAGGTGCACGTTGGGCGTGCCGTGCGCCTCGTTGTAGGCCACGGACTGCAGCAGGCCTGGCAACAGCGAGCGGCGCATCTCGGTCTGCTCGGCTACCAGCGGGTTCATGAGCACCACGGGGCAACCGCGGCCTTCGGTGGACATGCCGATCTTCTCCAGGTCGCCCGGGGCGGCAAAGCCAAAGGTCGTGGTCTCATTAAGGCCGCAGGCGCGCAGGATCTCGCCGACCTTGCGGGTGAGCTTTTGCTCACGGGTCAGGCCGCCGATGTGGTTCTTAGCGGCCGGGATGGTCGCCGTCACACGGCCCATGCCCCATAGGCGCAGGACCTCCTCGATCAGGTCGATCTCGCGCGGCAGGTCGGGACGGAAGCTCGGCGGGGTAACCATAAAGTCCTCGCCGTCGCGCTCGACGGTGCAGCCCAGACGGGTGAGCGAACGCTCGATAAAGTTGGGCTCGATATCGGCACCGCAGATGGCGTGCACGCGGGCCAGGCGCAGCTTAATGCTGTCGATGGTCTTGGGCGCGGGGAAAACGTCGACATAACCGGGAGCAACCTCGCCGCCGGCAATCTCCTCGATGAGCGCGCAGGTAACGTTGGCGACATCCACGCAGCCGGCCTCATCGACCTGGCGCTCAAAGCGAATGGAGGCGTCGGAGATCAGCGACAGATCGCGGCTGGTGTGCGAGGTGCGACCGGCATTGAAGCAGGCGCTCTCGACCATCACGTCGACGGTGTCGTCCTCGATCTCGGAATCCATGCCGCCCATAACGCCGGCCAGCGCCACGGGGCGCTCGCCGTCGGTGATGAGGCCCATGCCGGCGTCGAGCACGCGCTCCTCGCCGTCGAGCGTCGTGAACTTCTCATCCTGCTGGGCGGCGCGAACCACCACGCGGCGGTGACCATCGCACTCGGCAAAGGTGTCCAGATCAAAGGCGTGCAGCGGCTGACCGGTGAGCATCATCACATAGTTGGTGATGTCGACGATGTTGTTGTGCGGGCGCACGCCCAGGGCGTTAAGGCGCTTGACCATCCAGTCGGGCGACGGGCCGACCTTCACGTTGCGCACGATGCGGGCGACATAGCGGTCGCACAGGCCCTCGTCGGCGATCTCGACGGAAAGCTCGTCGTCGGTCGCGCGGCCGGTCTCGGCCTTGATGGCGGGCAGCTCAACGTGGAAATCGCGGTCGAAGATGGCGCCGGTCTCGCGGGCCATGCCGATCATGGACAGGCAGTCGGGACGGTTGGGCGTAATCTCGCAGTCGAGCACGGTGTCGCTCGAGCCCACGTACTCGGCAAACGGCATGCCGCAGGGCGTGTCCTCGGGCAGGATCATGATGCCGGAGTGGTCGCCGCCCAGGCCGAGCTCGCGCGCGGAGCAGTTCATGCCCATGGACACGACACCGCGAAGCTTGCTCTTCTTGATCTTGACGTCGCCGGGCAGGACAGCGCCAATCATGGCCGTGACGATATGGTCGCCGGCCTCGAAGTTCTGCGCGCCGCAGACAATCTGCAGCGGAGCGGGGTTGCCGTCGGCGTCGAGGTTCTTGTCACCCACGTCGACCGAGCACACATACATGTGGTCGCTATCGGGGTGAGGGGTCTTGGTGAGCACCTTGGCGGTCACCACGTGGTCGAAGGACTCGCCCACGGTGTCGATCGCCTCGACCTCGGTACCGGTACGGATATATTCGTCCGAAAGAGTCTTGGGATCCTCCGGAATATCGATCATGGTCTTGAGCCAGTCGTAAGAAACGCGCATCTAACTGGTCTCCTTTCATCTGTAACGCCTGCAATAAACAGTCGGAAAACTCCAGCTACGGAGACGGGTTTCCGAGGTGCCGCAGATTGCCTTGAAAGAGGAGGGCCGCGTACTTAGGTACGCAACCGACGATTGAAAGGCAAGGTGTGGTGGCTCGGGAAGCCGCCGGGACAGGTCAACTTAAAATTGGTTCAAGAAGCGCATATCGCCCGTCATCAGGGTTCGCAGATCCGGCAGGTCGTAGCGCAGGGCCGCGACGCGCTCGGCGCCAATACCAAAGGCGAAGCCGGTGTACTTCTCGGGGTCGATGCCGCAGTTGATCAAGACGTTGGGGTCGACCATGCCGCAGCCCAGGATCTCGATCCAGCCGCTGTGCTTGCAGAAGTTGCAGCCCTTGCCGCCGCACACGTGGCAGCTCACGTCCACCTCGCAGCTGGGCTCGGTGAAGGGGAAGAAGTGCGGGCGATAGCGCGTCTTGCGGTCCTCGCCAAACATGCACTTAACAAAGTAGTCGAGCGTGCCCTTAAGGTCGCCAAAGGTAATGCCCTCGTCGACGACCAGACCCTCGATCTGGTTGAACTGCGGAAGGTGGCAGGCATCGGCCGTGTCGGGACGGTAGACGGTGCCCGGGCAAATCATGTAGATGGGCGGCTTTTGCGACTCCATGGTGTGGATCTGCACGCCCGAGGTCTGGGTGCGCAGCAGCACGTCGGACTCGCCGTGGGCGTGGGCCTCGGGGTGCGCGACGCTGCCGGGGTTATTGTCGACCACGTAGAAGGTATCGCGGGCCGAGCGGCTCGGGTGATCCATGGGGGCGTTGAGCGCGGTGAAGTTGTAGTAGGAGGTGTCGACCATGGGACCGGACTCGACGGTGTAGCCGATGCCGCAGAAGATGTCCTCGGCCTCCTCGATGATCTGCTTGATCAGGTGCTGGTGGCCGATCTGCGGACGGATGCCCGGCAGCGTGATGTCGACGGCGTCGTGCTCGA
>DXLV01000008.1:27577-60446 GCA_019414545.1 Collinsella sp.
CGTGCTCGAGTGCGCGCTTGAGGGCGGCGGCCTTCATCTCGGTGTTGCGCTCGTCGAGCATGCCCTCGATCAGCTGGCGCATCTCGTTGGCGCGCTTGCCCATCACGGGACGATCCTCGGGGGCGAGCTTGCCCATCATGCGCATCAGGCCGGTGATGCGGCCCTTGCGGCCGAGCAGCTCAATGCGCGCAGCCTCGAGCTTGGCTGCGTCGTCGGCGCCTGCGACGAGCTCCTTGGCCTCTTCCTCGAGTTTGACCAGATCATCAATCAGACTCATGTCTTCCCTTTCGTCTCTCGCGCTCTCCGTTTGCCGAGGCGGCTGCCGCCGTCTGACATTGCGAAAACGCGGCCCGGTTCGGTAATAAAAAAACCGTCCTCGGGCATGTGCATTGCCCAAGGACGGTTGAATTCCGCGGTACCACCTTGTTTGACCCGGCGGATGTCTGGCCCGCCGTGCCCACTCTGCGCCCCTTATCGCGAGGCTCACGGCTTCCCTACTGGGGCTTCGCCGCCGCTGGCCGCGCGCCCGTTGAGGTCGCTGCTCGGGAGTGAACGCTTGGCCCTTGCCACCGCAGGAAGGCTTGCAGCCCATGACCTTCCCTCTCTTGCCGGCGACGCGGCGGGCAAAACCCTCTCCGTCAACGCATTGGGCTACAGGATAACACATTCTGCGAGCATATCGCCGCGTTCCGTTTTGTTCGCACTGGGTACAAGGCGGGTAGCTGTGCAAACTGGCCGCACGCCCACCCGTGGCGCTCGACCTGCGAGATCAAGGATATAGGTATGGGAAAGAAACTCGATAAGAAGGCCAAGGCGGGCAAGAGCATCAAGAAGCTCCGCAAGCTCGAAGGCAAGCTGTGGACTCGCGAGTACCTGCTCAAGATTGCCGAGTTCGATGGAGCGACGATTGCTCCTGCCAACGGCGCAGCAGCGCGTGCCGACGCCATGGGCACGCTTGCCGGCGAGCATCACAAGCTGCTGACCAGCGAGAAGTCCGTTGAGCTCGTACGCTCGTTAGCGCGCGAGACCGTCGCCGGCGGCAAAATCGACGACCCTCAGCTGCTCGACGAGATCCGTGTGCTCGGCCGCGATCAACGTGAGGCCAGTGCCATCCCCACCGAAGAAGCCGAGGCCTGGACCAGGCTCACCTGCGAGGCGGACGCCGTGTGGCACAAGGCCAAGGCTGCCAACGACTGGGCGAGCTTTGAGACCTATGTGGATAGAATCGTCGCCCAACTTAAGCATCAGGCCGAGCTCATGGACCCCAAGCGCGATCCATACGACGTTTGGCTCGACCAGTACGAGCGCGGCCTTTCCGCCAAGAGCTTCGACGCGTTTTGCGATGAGGTCAAGGCCACGGTCGTGCCGCTCGTGCACGCCATCGGCGAGCGCGGCCAGCAGCCGGCTGCCGACTTTTTGCACGCCCACGTGCCCGAGGCTGCCCAGCGCGCCATGAGCTTCGACCTTATGAAGCTTGTCGGCCTGGACCTGGACGACACCACGCTTGCCTTTACCGAGCATCCGTTTAGCGAGGGCTTTGCCGTGGGTGATGCGCGCATCGCGACGCACATCTACGAGGACGACTGCATCTCCAACGTCTACAGCATCATCCACGAGGCGGGGCACACCATGTACGAGCTGGGCGTCAATCCCGCCTATGCGCGCACGTGCTTGGAGGGCGGCACCTCCATGGGCATCCACGAGAGCCAGAGCCGCTTTTTCGAGAACACCGTGGGTCGCAGCCGCGCCTTTATGGGCCCGCTGCTCGAGGTGCTGCGTCGTCACGCGCCCGAGGTCTACGGCGACGTCGACGAAGACACGCTCTACCGCGCCGTGAACATCGCGCAGCCGTCGTTGATCCGCACCGAGGCCGACGAGCTCACCTATCCGCTGCATATTATGGTGCGCTACCAGATCGAGCGCATGCTGTTTGCCGGCGTGGCTGCGGCCAAGGACATCCCCGCGCTTTGGAACCGCTTTATGGACGAGTACCTGGGCATTCCCGTTCCCGACGACACGCACGGCTGCCTGCAGGATACGCATTGGAGCGGCGGTTCGTTTGGCTACTTCCCCACGTATGCGCTTGGTAGCGCCTACGATGCCATGTTTGTGCCGGCCATGTGCCGCGACGGCGTCGACCTTACCGGTGCCTGCGCGAGCGGCGACTTGGCACCCGTCCGCGCGTGGCTGGGCGAGCACATTTGGCAGTGGGGCCGCGCCAAGGACGCGCCGGAACTCATCAAGGGTGCCTGCGGCATGGATTTTGACGCCCGCTACTACTGCAGCTACCTGCAGGACAAGTTCACCACGCTGTACGAGCTGTAAGGATTGACCAGCACGCCATCGCCAACGCCAACCATGTTGACGCCAATGTCTTGGCAACGTCAGCGAAAACGACCCTAAGCGAGCAAGGTGACGTGAAATGAAAGGGCGCTGACCTTCTGGTCGCGCCCTTGAAATTGAACGTCAGATTGCCGCTTAGGGGCGTTTGCAGCGTCGAGCAGTTACGCGGTTTGGTAAAATCGCGTAACTACAGAGCCTCGAGCGCGTTGGCGATGCGCTTCATGGCAGCATCGGCGGATGCTTGGTCGGGCGCCTCGGCCAGCACACGGATAACCGACTCGGTTCCGCTCTTGCGCACGAGCACGCGGCCCTCGCCTGCCAGCGCAGCCTCGGCCTCGGCGATGGCGTTCTGCACGCCCATGTTCTCGAGCGCGGCGTCCTTATCCGCTACGCGCACGGCAACCTGCGCCTGCGGCAGCAGCTTGCACGGAGCCGTGAGCTGCGAGAGCGTCTCGCGCTCGGCACGAATCACTTCCATCACGCGCAGTGAGGTCATAATGCCGTCGCCCGTGCGCTCGATATCGCCAAAGATCGTATGGCCCGTCTGCTCGCCGCCCAGGCTGTAGCCGCCCTCGCGCATCTTGGCATACACGTGACGGTCGCCCACACCGCTGGTCACGGCACTTAGGCCGGCAAGCTCCAACGACTTGATCAGGCCAAAGTTGCTGGCGATCGTCGGCACCACGGTACCGCCCGAAAGGCGACCGTGCTTGTTCAGATACACGCCGCACACGTACAGGATCTGGTCGCCGTCTACCACGCGACCGCGCTCATCCACGGCCAGGCAGCGGTCGGCATCGCCGTCATAGGCAAAACCCACGTCCAGGCCCTGCTCCACCACGTGGCGCTGCAGGCGCTCCATATGCGTGGAGCCGCAGTCGACGTTGATGTTAAAGCCATCGGGCGCGGCGTTGATCACGCGCACGTCGGCACCGAGCGCGTCAAACACCGGCTTGGCCACCGAGGACGCCGAGCCGTTGGCGCAGTCAATGCCGATCTTGACGCCCTGCAGCGAAAAGTTCGCACTTGCAATGAGCGAAGCAATGTAGCGGTTGCGGCCCTGCATGTAGTCCACCGTGGCGCCGATGTGGTTGCCCGTGGCCAGCGGCACCTCGCTCTTGCCATCGACGTAGTCCTCGATGAGCTCCAGTACGTCCTCGTCCATCTTAAAACCGTCGCTATTGACGAGCTTAATGCCGTTATCGCAAAACGGGTTGTGGCTCGCGCTGATCATGATGCCGCAATCGAAGCAGCCTTCCACGGTCTGATGTGCTACGCCCGGCGTGGGGATCACGTGCAGCATATAGGCGTCCGCACCGCTCGCGACCAGGCCACTCACCAGCGCAGCCTCGAACATATAACTCGAGCGACGCGTGTCCTTACCCACAATGACGCGCGCCTTGCGCTCGCGGTTGGCGCCGTAATACCAGCCCACAAAACGGCCAATCTTATAAGCGTGCTCTACCGTCAGCCCAACGTTAGCCTCACCGCGAAAGCCGTCGGTGCCAAAGTACTTCATGCGCTCTCCTTACAAAATAGGGGCGAACAGATTGCCTGTCCGCCCCAAAATGGTACTCGATTATCTGCGCTACCAGAAAAACCCTACGCCGACGCGCTGTCGCGAGCCGCCTGGCATGTAGGAGTCTGACGCAGCGTAAGCGGCTTGTCCCCCGCCTCGGCTGACGTGGTCAGCGTATATGTGATCGTCGTCGTCTCGCCAGCATGCAGGTCAACGGTGCCCGAATAGAAGGGGATTCCATGCCACGTAGCGGCGCCAAGACCAAACTGGGTGCCCTCGACGGTCAGATCAGTAATGTTGCCGCCCGTCGGGGCAAACAACGAGACATTCAGACGCTCGTCGTCGCGCGCGGCATCGGGCGCGCTCGCCGCGACGTAGTCGGGCAGCTTGCCGGCCTCCTCCTGCGTCATGATGTTCGTCAGGGTAACGGTGATGCGATACGAGCATGTGCCGTCACCGTTCTTGATGCCCTGGCCAATCTGCGTATCGGCATTCAGGTACCAGTCGAGCTTGGAGAAGCTCAGGTTGTTAAAGTAGACACCAGCAACGGGATCTTCACTCGGGTCATCCGGATCGGGCAGCGAGGCGTCGATGTTCATCTCCTTGATAGCGTTCTGCTCGTCATCGTTTTTCATCCACGCGATCAGGCGGCCCTCTTCGGCACCGCGCTCAACGGCGCTGACAAGCTTCGTAACATCGACATCGCCGATACCGCCAAGGATCTTGTCGAAGGCAGCGCTGGCGACGGATGCAAAGATGCCGTCCGACTCCTCGACCGGATAGTTCCAGTACACATCGTGCATGAGGACCTTTGCGGCGTTGGTGCCGTCGACAACCGTTCCGTCGGGCAGCGACACGTTACCGACCAGGCCCAGCAGATACTGCAGGAACACCGGGTCGATACCAATGACGCCATCGACGTCCTGGCCATATTGAGATTTCCACAGGGCTGCGACACGCTGCGAGTTGCGGGGCCAATCAGGCGAATAGGTATTGCCCGAGTTGTACAGGTTACTGTGGTTGCCGAACAGCGCCTCATCCTCTTCGTCGACGCTCTCGACTGCCTCATCCTCGCTGAGTCCAATGCAGGGAACAAACTCGCCAATCGACATCTGGCCGTCGGTGACCGAAATCAGGCCCTGCGAACCGCCAAAGCCGCCGCAGGCACGAATCTCGACGTTGTTCATGGCGTACACAAGGTAGTTACGCGTCTGGCCGTTGGCGCCGAGCATCTGGGGAAGGACGGGGGCGACCTTCTCCGCCGCGTCAACCGCGCCGTTGAGGGTGGCAAAGCCGTCCTTGGCCTTATCGACCAGCTCGGTCACCTGGGAAATATGAGTATCGCCAATGCCCTGGATCTTCTCGTTGGCGCTCTTGAACACCTTCGAGCTGCTGGAAAGCGAATCGGCGACCGCCTGCAGCGCGGACACGTTAATCATGCCGTCCTGAAACAGCTTGCCGGGCGTGGCCTGCGAAAGGTTATCGGCCATGGGAACCAGCGCATTGCTCGAGACATCGGACAGGGCGTCGATCATGGTGCGGGCCGCATTGATGTCGCTGCCATACACCGGGATAAACGAAGCCGCCGTCCACAGCGGGCTCGAGGTCTCCGCCTTCATGCTGTCGCAAAGCTCATCAATCTTCTTCGCGTCGTCAGGCAGCGTCGAAAAATCGCCCGACGTGACCTTGTCCTTAAGGCCACCGACAATCTCGACGGCCTCCTTCGCTTCACTCTTTACGGTCTTTGCCGAGTTAAGCAGCATAAAGCCGCTTGCGCCAAGCGCAACGAGAAGCACCGCGACTACAGAGGCAATAATGGCGCCGGTGTGACGCTTTTTGCGCTCGCCCTTGCGATGGCGATGACGGACCAGACCGTCAGAGGTCGAACTCGACGAAGCGTCGCTACCGTAGTTCAAGCCAAAATCGTAATAATCTTCCTTGGAACCCGAGCCCGCAAACTCGGCACCGCTATCATCCAGGCGGGCGAACGTGCCAGTCTCGGAGGCGCCGGTGTAGATCGTGCCAAGGTTACCCGTAAGTCCCGCACCACCGGCAGAGGGAGTATTGTTGGCAGCCTTGCCGGCATTAACGTTGCCGGCGGCATTCGCGGTGTTGGCAGCACCTGCGTTGTTCGCGGGTACCGAAGGAGCCCCGCTCGGCTGCGACGTGGAGGTTGCACCGCCCGCAAAGACATTCCCTCTTGCGCGGCCGGTCTTTTTTGCCTTTTGTGACTGCTCGTACAGAGCGGTAAACATCGCCGTCTCGCCCGGGGACACGCGCTTACCGGAACCGCCCTGTCCAGCGCCGCCCGGCGTGCCGGCCTTACCAGCCCCGTTCGGACGCGGCGGAACTGCAGGGCGGCCGCTATCGCTGCCCTTAAAGTGATTACCAGCCATAAAGAAATCCTCGCAATTGAGTCGCAATGAAAAAGTCCATAACGTTACTAGTTTATGGCATTTTGGGCATCGACAGCTAAACTCCAGACACGGACATCAATTGGCGAAAATGCGGCACAACACCTTTTCTGTCTTGGCGGCGGCGCCAGCTACACCGTGAGGAACATCATCACGATGATCATGGCAAAGCCGATAAGGTCGGTCGGCAAAAACACCGTGCCCAGCATAACGGCGCTGGTGATGGTCGCCGAAACCGGCTCCACAGTTCCGATGAGACTCGCACGCACCGAGCCGATGTCCTTAACGCCCTGCATATAGAGCATGTAAGCAAAAAACGAGCCGATAACCACGAACACCGCGAGCGCCTCGACGCCGGCAGCGTCGAGCGCCGGTATATGCGCCCAGGGCTGCACGAAGACACACGAGACCACGCCCGCCGTGAGCATTGCCGAGCCCGTGACGATGGGGCTGCCGTATTCGGGCAGGATCTTGGCGGGAATCACCGCCATACACGTGGCGCTGACCGCACACATAAGACCTGCTGCCAGGCCAAGCGGCGAGATATTCAGGCTGGTGGGGTCGCCGCCGGTGGCGATTAAAAAGGTTCCACCCAGAGCCAGGCCAATGCCGATGACTTCGCGAGTACGCGGCATGCGGCGATCGGTCACGCAGGTGTAGCCCATGATGATAACGAGCTGCAGGCACTGGAGCACCGTCGCGGTTCCGGCGTTCGTCAGGCGCACGGCCGATAGATAGCAAAACTGGTTGAACAGCAGGCCAAAGGCGGTAAAGAGCAGCAGCTGCTTGCGATCGGCGGGTGTGGTCCAGAGCTTAGCCAGGCGCTCGCGGTCGCGCGTAACAACCACGGCCATAAAGAGTAGACCGGCGAGAATCTGACGCACGCTCATAAGCCACAAGGTGTCGACGTGGTAGGTATCGAACAGAAAGCTCGCGCTGGTGCCCGAGAAGCCCCAAAACGAACCGCCCACCAACGTAGCCAAGACGCCCGTGATCATCTTGCGCGTCGAAGCGCTGTTCAGGCGCTCGCGCCAAGCGCGGCGGGTGCTACGGCTGAGCTCATCGGTGCCCTCGGGCACATCAATGTTCGATATATCGGTCATCGGCACCGAAGCCCCTGCGCCTTCGACCTGCTCGACACGCTCTTTGCTCATTCCATTCCCTCGAAGCAGCCTGGAAACAATTCGGCTTACCTTACCACGGCGAAGGCACCAGCCGAAGGCTTGTCCGCTTATCGGTAGGACAATTCCGCAGACGTCTTTCCATAGCTCGATACCGCAGCATTAGTCGACGGCCAAATCGCGGCAGCAGACTCCTTTGAAATGGATACGACAAAGCCCTCGAATTCCACAATGTAAGCGATTTTTAAAAATGTTCTTGCCACCGAGTTCAGGCTCCGTTATATTATCCCTTGCGCACTTGCGCACCCTTGATCGGGCGTTTAGCTCAGGGGGAGAGCGCTTCCCTGACACGGAAGAGGTCAGAAGTTCAAATCTTCTAACGCCCACCAAATGTTCGCAGCTCAGAGGCTATGTACTCTGGGCTGTTTTGTTTTATGTCGCCAAATCCACTGGCAGCTCCAACCGTCATCGCAACGTAACACCAATTCACCTGACGAATGGCTGCCAAACAAATTCAATACCCCAACACCAACAATAGCCAGGCACAAAACTGCGCCGCAAGCTGCTCCAGCCGCCCAACTGACCAAAAGCCGATCATCTACTTGCCAATTTATCCAGGGTGTAACCAATCAGTCCGCACCGCAACTTCTCAGCAAAACGCCGCGATGCCTGCACCCTGCGGTATCCTTGAGCCACTTGCACCTGCAGCACCAAGGAGCCGCCATGCGCACCGAGCTCGATGTCCCCTTTTCGCACAAAGAAGAAGCCAAGGCGCTGGGCGCCAAATGGGACCGGACCAAGAAGATCTGGTATGTGCCCAGCGGCGTCAACCCCGAGCCCTTTGCCGAGTGGCTGCCCGGTGTTGACCGATCCGACCCCTCAGCGCCGTATATATATCTAGTACTGGGCAAGCGCGAGTGCTGGAAGTGTCACAAAGAGACCTCGGTCGCGGCCTTCGGCATTCCCTATCGAACCGATAACGACGAGAGCATCGCCATCGCGCACGCGCCCAACGAAGCCGGGCACATTGCCATCGACACGGCCAGCGCCAACGCACTCGCCATCGTGCCCACTCTTGGCTGCGTGCCGGGCGAGATCCGCGACTACCTTCATAAGCGCTGTGGCTACAAGCCCGTAGGCGCGCGAGCCTCCAAAGCCCCGTCGCTCGGCAACACGTGCACCAGTTGCGACGCGCTGCAAGGCAGCCGCTATCTGTTCGAGGAGCCCTCGTCCCCGTTTGCCCTCACTGCCATCAACAAGCTGCCGGCACTGGAGTTTGTGCGCGTCGAAGTTGCCGGCGTCTTTGGCGTCCCGGCTACGCGCACCGACTTTGACCAGGCGCTCTTTACCTGGGCACGCGACCATCACGCCAAGTTTCACAAGCAACTCGGTGAGGGGGTTTATTTGTAGAGACGGAGAGCCTTCACAGCCAGCTCTTCCGCATCACCTACCCCTCGTCGCCGGCGTCGTACACGATATCGAGGCCACAAACAGGGCATTTCTCCGGATACACCGGCATATGAACGCCCGTACGTTTCCTCACTTCGTCGCTGAACCTGTCACGTGCATCGATGAACCGAATATCGAGACACGGTATTTGCGAGCCGCAGCAAGGACAGGCGACAGCAAACGACCCGCAATCAACTTCTACGCCCGGAAACATATTGTTGTCGATAAGGGCACGCGGCAGTTTTCCGTACTTCCCCATCACGACATCGCCTCGCCAGCTCACGTTCGCTCCCCTCTCGCTATACAAATCAGGAAGAGCATGCACCGGCAGGCGTGCGCGAGATTGCATCGCCACGCGATCCGATCAAACAGCACGATCGTAAAAGACCGCCAAAGCCAAATTTCATCGTCGGTCGCACCCTGTCCGGCAAACTCAATATCGACGGGTATGTGCTTCAGATAACTCATGTCGGGCGCAAAACGAGGGTCCGGTCCGCCTTTATGAACAGGACCGTGCAGAACAAACCATCCGTTTTCGGGCTCGAACCGCTCAACAAACGCAAGGCCGAGCACCTTATAGCCCACCTCGGTTGCAAATATGACTCCGGCTGGGACGTCACATTCCATGCAGTTGAGCAGTTTACGGTTGTAATTCTGGTCTCGAAAACCAACGGTACCCGGCGCTTGAACCGAGTACTTAATGACCCACGTACCATCGTCCAAATAGAGCGGAGGCACATTGTTGATGCTCTTGGTTTGCCGCTGGCGCGCTTGTACCCCGCTACCCCACTCCCCTGTATACTGATGTAGCACGTGTTTCATCCGGGCTTGTTGGGCCGGGTCGTTCATGGGAGGTTTTTGTGGCTGCTTCGAATCCGCCTAAGGGGAGTGTTTCTTCTTCGTCCATCAAGCCGGTTACGCGCAAAGCCGTGCGTTGCCAGCGCGAGGTCGCTTGGCTTGTCACGCAGGCGGCGGGCAGGCTTGTGGCGACCACTCAGGACGTCAATGCGCCTACGCCGAGCTTTGTGTTAGCGGCGGCGCTGGATTTTGTGCGCCAATTGGAGCTTGCCGCACAGGATGCCAGCGGCCACCTCGACTACCAGAATGTTATGGCGCCCGACCTGCAAACGTTCTGCCACATGGCCAAGTTGCCCGCCGCGCCCAATGCACTTTCGGACGCAAGCTACATGTTTACGCTTTCGGGCGCGGACCTTATCCGCGACATCTATGCATACTGCAGCGAACTCGCCGAGCGCCACGTCTTTGACGCGGCTGAAGTCAAACCGGGATATGTCATCAAGCTGGTTCTTAGGCTGTTCTTGATGGACGGGTTTGGGGCCATGCCGGCGTAAGCCGAGTCTTTAGCATCACTGTCGACTGGGCAACAACCGCTTTGCCTTAGTGGGCGCCAATCGAGGGTCGATTATTGGGTCGCCTCGTCCACTAACGCATTTATTCCACGCGCTCTGACAGTCGATACTTGCGGTTGCGGCTCGTCGCCGGCGCCGTGGGCTCAAGCTCGCCTTGAGCAATGAGCGCGTTGACGCGCGACCTAACCTGGGAAATCGTAAGCCCCGTGCGTTCTGCCAGCTCACGCGTCCCCAGCTCGCCGTAGTGTTTGAGTGCCGTCACAATTAAGCCCCCGCCATGATCGACCGGCTCGATCTTTGAACGGTAAAGTACGACCTTGAACCGATCGAACCCCGGGCAGAACAGGGGCTCGGCCAGACCATGCGCGCGCATGGCATCGATCATCATCGGGATGCCCGAGCCATTGCCCTCAGCCGGCGAACCTGCGCCATCCGGCAGCGGGACAATCGACATGAGTTTCACGAGCGTCGCGTTACGGCATCGGGAGCTGCCGTCAAACAAGTTCTCGCGAGTCTTTCCCCCGTAAAGGCCGCCAGGATTCGTCACCTCGACACGATCGTCAAAGACGTCGACGGCAATCGATTGTCCACAGAACCGATCCCCGTATTCTCGATGGATTACGGCGTTGGCGATTGCCTCGCGCAGAACCTCCTCGGGAATCTCCAGCGAGTCGACACGCGAGACGCCTTGGACGGTCGAGGTTCGCCGCAAATTCTTGGCGACGGCCGCGACAGCATCCGAGATCATCTCGCCCAACGTTCCCTCACAGATTGTGCGGTCCATGAACCTCAGCGACCCCGCCGTGCCTTTCCGGGTCCCCGCATAGACAGCCATGTCGATAAAGAGCTTGGGATAAAACTGCTGAGGGTAGGTGCCCGCAACTAGGAGTCCAGCCTTGGTGACATTGCCCTGGGAATCAAGGAAATTTAGGCGCTCCAGCTTCGTTTGTTTGTCCGGCGCGCCGCGCATTGCCCGGGGCGTCAACGAGAAAGCCCGATCTATCGTACGGTCGACCAGCATCTCGTCGAGATCGTCCGCGCCCGCGCCCGCCACCGCGTCGCGATCACTCGGAGTCGCTCGACCGTATGACGCCAATGCGAGCACCTCGGTCGACGAAAGCGGGACATCTTTGTCATCGATGCGTTTGTAGCTGCCACCTTGAGCGCCCCGCTCTATGACATAGCAAGGCTTGCTCGACGGGTCGAGCTCCTCAATCGTGATGACCAGAACCACGGTGCCCTGGAGCTCCACGCGCTCAATGGTGTATTTGGGCGGATTGGCCAGCTTTCCGCGACCGCCGGCATCACCCATGCCCGCCACGAATTGGTTGAGCACTTTCTCGGTCTCAAAGTTTGCAACTGGGACAAAACCCGCGCGCTCGCTCACTCCGAGTACGATGATGCCGCCGGCGGTGTTTGCGAAAGCGCTGACCGTTTCCCATACGTCGCGGGAAAGCGTCGTGGCGCTCTCCTTGACCTCGACGTTAAGATCGTCCGAGCCCATGCGCCTTAAAGACTCGAGCAGACCGGTCAGTTCGTTTTCGTTCATCTGCACGTCCTTTCGCTCGGTTCTGCGAAGAATGCCGCGAATGGATTTCCTTCGTCTCTCAGTTATCTCTCGTAATTATCTCTCATCCTTCTGTTATCTCTCATATTAGAGATGAGTGAGAGATAAAAGATAAGATGTCTGCCATCTGTTTCATATAAACATGTTTTTGCTGGTAGAACAATCGATATTGAGATAATACCATGATTGCTTGTCTCTTTACTGCTCAGTTATCTCTCATATTTATCTCTCGTCTTTCTGTTATCTCTCGTATTCGTGACGAATGAGAGATGAGAGATGTGCGGGCGGCGGATGAGCGTGGATTTTGGACGGTCGGGAAATGAGGGTGGATATTTGGACGGCTTTTGGGCGTTTTGAGGCTGATTCCGTCCGAAAAACCACTCTCATTCGATAGGCGTCCAAGTTTCCACGCTCGCGCGGCGGGCACGCGGGGCCTTTACCCAATCCGTTGGCATCGTCTTCAGTTCGCCGCAGGGTCGCGGCCCCATATGGGTATACTCTCGAGGATTCGACTCGATTCGCCCCCGCTGGGGCGTCAAAGGAGACTGCATATGTCCACCACCTCAACCGACCCGCGCGCCGCCGCTGCCGCGCTGCTGGTTCCCGGTACCACCTGCCACGGCTTTGCCGTCGAGCGCTGCGAGACCGTGCCCGAGCTCGACTCGGACGCCTACGTGCTGCGCCACACCGCCTCGGGCGCTCGCCTGCTGTACCTGGCGTGCGACGACGAAAACAAGGCCTTTGCCATTGGCTTTAAGACGCCGCCGGCCGATTCCACCGGCGTGTTCCATATTCTTGAGCACTCGGTGCTGTGCGGATCGGCCAAGTTTCCCGTCAAGGAGCCGTTTGTCGACCTGATCAAGAGCTCCATGCAGACGTTCCTCAACGCCATGACTTACCCCGACAAGACCATCTACCCCGTTGCCACCACCAACGAGCAGGACCTGTACAACCTGATGGACGTGTACCTGGACGCGGTGTTCAACCCGGCCATCTATACCAAGCCCACCATTTTTGAGCAAGAGGGCTGGCACTACGAGCTGGACCTGCCGGAGGGCGTCGAGAGCGAGGGCGACGGCAGCTCCGCGAGCCTGCGCGAGGGCACGCTGCGCTACAACGGCGTGGTGTTCAACGAGATGAAGGGCGCGCTGTCCGACCCTATGAGCGTGCTGGACGACGCCGTCAATGCTGCGCTCTATCCCGACACCGCCTATGCGCACGAGAGCGGCGGCGACCCGCGCGCGATTCCCGCGCTCACCTACGAGCAGTTCCTAGATACGCACGCGCGCCACTACAACCCCTCCAACTCCTACATCACGCTCTATGGAGATCTGGACGTGGACCGCGCACTGGCCTTTTTGGACGAGCGCTATCTGTCGCAGTCGAATGCCGCGAGCCGCCGCATGGACGCCGCCGTTGCCGACGGCGAGGACCCGTCCGCGCTGGCGCCCAATCCGCTGGACGTGCAGGCGCCTGTGACCTGCGAGTACAAGCGCGTCGAGATGGCCACTACACCCGAGAACGCCTTGGTGGGCCTGGGCCTGGTGCTGGGCAGCGCGCTCGACCGCAAGCGCACAATCGCGGCGGACATCCTGTTCGAGGCACTGTTGGGCTCCAACGAGGCGCCGGTTAAGAAGGCCATTCTGGCCGCCGGCCTGGGCGGCAACGTGGCGAGCTACACCGCGGCCGAGAGCCTGCAGCCCTACGAGCTCATCATGCTGCAAAACGCGCAGCCCGGCGTGGCGCGCGAGCTGCGCCGCGCGTTCCAGGACGCCTGCCGCGACCTATGCGAGTATGGCGTTCCGCGCGAGCGCCTGGAAGCCATCATCAGCAGCAACGAATACGACCTGCGCCAGCGCGACTACGGTATCGCCGACGGCGTGGCCATTGCATGCGACGCGCTGAGCACCTGGCTCTACGATGACGACGCCGCGACGCTGGCACTCAAGTACGGCCCGGTGTACGAGGAGCTGCGTGGTGAGCTGGACGGCAGCTATTTTGAGGACCTGCTGCACGAGCTCGTGCTGGAGAACGACCATATGGCGCTGGTCGAGCTGGTTCCGGTAGACGCCGCCGAGGGTGCGGAGGGCGCCGAAGCTGCCGAGCTGGCAGCCAAGCGCGACGCCATGACCGATGCCGAGCTGGCCGACGTGGTCGAGCGCACGGCCGTACTGCGTGCCGCGCAGGAGGCCGAAGACACGCCCGAGGACAAGGCCACACTGCCGCGCCTGCGCGTATCCGACATTGGCGAGGCGCGCCCCGAGCCGCCGCTGGTCGTGGACACGACCGCACCCATCCCCTGCCTGCGCCACGGCATCCCCACCAACCGTCTGGCCTACGCCATGCAGTACTTCGACCTGAGCTGCGTCGCGTTTGAGGACCTGCCCTACGTGACGCTGCTCTGCCGCCTGCTCAAGCAGCTGCCCACGAGCGAGCACTCGGCCGAGGAACTCGACAACTTGCTCGCCGGCAAGCTGGGCTTTTTGAGCTTTACGACCGAGGTCATGACCCAGCCCGACGTGGATGGCGTACGCCCCTACCTGCTAGTGAGCGCCTGTGCCCTGTCCGAAAAGATCGACGCGCTGGCGAGCCTGCCGCGCGAGGTGTGGTCGAGCACGCTTTTGCTCGATGCCGATGCCGACCGCGTTCGCGACGTGCTCACACAGATTCGCATTGGGCTTGAGCAGGGCTTTATCAACAACGGTCACTCGGCGGCACTCGGTCGCGCGATGAGCTACAGCTCACCTTCGGCCGTGGTGCGTGAGCAGCTTTCGGGCGTGGACTTCTACCTGTTCCTGCGCGATCTGCTCGACCACTTTGACGAGCGCCTGGACGACCTGCGCGCCAAGCTTGCCGAGCTGGCAGACCGCATCTTTGTGGCCGATGGCTGCATGGCGAGCTTTACCGGCAGCGACGAGGACTTTGACGCGTACTGGGATGCCGCGGGCGACCTGGGGCTGGGTGCGGGCGATGGTGCCGGCCGCGACGCGCTCGTGGTGCCGGCGCCGTGCGACCGCCACGAGGCTTTCGTGATCCCCAGCGACATCTGCTTTGCGGCAAGCGCGTGCGACCCGCGTCGCCTGGGCATTGACGTGACAGGCACTTGGGCCGTGGCTGCCAACGCGCTCTCCTACGACTACCTGTGGAACGAGATCCGCGTGAAGGGCGGGGCGTACGGCTGCGGATTCCGCGCGGCAGGTGAGCGTCAGGCGGCGTTCTACACCTACCGCGACCCGGCGATCGATCCTTCGATTGAGCGCGTGGAGCGTGCAGGCGCATGGCTTGGCCGCTTTGAGCCCGACGAGGCCGCCTTTGAGGGCTTTATCGTGAGCTGCGTGAGCGGCATGGACGCGCCGGTGAAGCCCTATGCGCTCACCAAGCGCCGCAACACGACCTACCTGGCCGGGCTCGATCCGCATGCGCGCGAGGAGCGTCGCGCCCAGATGCTCGCCGCCACGCCCGGTGAGCTGCGCTCGCTCGGCGCCGACGTGACGCGCATCGCAGCCGAGTCGCCCACCTGCGTCTTTGGCGGCCGAGACGTCATCGCCAAGAGCAACGCCAACTTCAACGTAGTCGACCTGCTGGGCTAGCCACAGCAAGCAAAACCACCACAAAGGGGACAGGCACCTTTGTGGTGGTTTCGACATTTGCCCAGATAAAACCTGCCAAAATAAACCCGTCCCTTTTTGGTAGGTTTGGGAGAGGGGGCTGGAATGGATAAGGCTGAGTTGCGGCGGGTGGTGATTGCTCGGCGCGATGCTCTTGATTTGGATGTTCGGAAGGCAAAGTCTGCTGTCATTTGCACGCGGCTGGTTGAGCTGCTGGGCCGCTTGGATGCCGCGGCGCCGCGCACCGTTGCCGTCTATGCCGCGATGGGTTCCGAGGCAGACCCTGCCGCGTTTGCCGCTGCGGCCGTCGCGCGCGGCTGGCGCGCAGCCTATCCGTGCATGCTCTCGGCAGCCGAAGCCGCAGCTTGTGGCCAGCGTATGTGCATGCGGGCAGTTGCCGCCAACGATGCGTCCGCGGCTCCGTTTATCACTCATCCCACGCGAACCTTCGCTGCCGCGGACATCGGCAGCAACCGCTTCCCCATCGTGCCTGCCGAAGCACTCGACATGATTGTTGTGCCGCTCGTGGCCTTCGACCAAACCAGCGCGCGCCTGGGCTACGGCGGCGGCTGCTACGACCGTTACCTGTCCATGCTCTCGCCCGCATGTCAAATCGTCGGCATCGCCTTTGACGAACAGCGCATCGACCACGTCCCCACCGACGTCCACGACCTGCCGCTGCCCAACATCGTCAGCGCCTAAATGTCGTTGTATCGCACCCGCAAGATAAGCGTGGAAAAACTCCCACTTTGAGACTGTTCGGGGGCAAAAAACGGGAGATTATCCACGCTCATTATTCAAACGTCCGATAATCCACGCTCGTATGTCTGAAAATCCACGCTCAATCAACGCGCGTCCAGATTTCCGCGCTCGTGTGTCCGATTATCCACGCTCGTGCAGCTTAACGCCCCGCAACCGCCTCAACATGCACGCGGCACGCCGGCAACTTTGAGCTTGCGATCGAGCTTTGCCGGATCCCTCAGATCATCCCAGCACAAGCGCACGATCCTGCAGTTATCAAGCAGCGAAAGCCTCGACTCGCGCTGGCGCTCATCAAACTGCGCCTTTGCGAGCTTGCCCTCCTCCGCTGCCTTCTCGCTTTTAACGAATCCGTCAAATTCCCCGATGATCAGCCGATCTTCCACGCGCCACAAGTAGTCGACGCGATACGGCCGTCCCGGCTCAACCGGGTCGAACAGCTCAATTTGCAGCTCCGGCGTCTGCCAGCCGCGCTCGATCATCAGGGCGCGCGCCTTGGACTCGCCACCGCTTTCCGACAGGCCATCGGCATACCGTGCAACCCTGCGCGCCGTCACAACACCGCGACGATTTAAGCCAAGCTTGTTGACTGCCTCAACGAGATGCTCCTTCGACAACAGCTGCTCATGAAGCGCCGAGTCCGCAATGATCAGTCCCTCGACAAACGATGCATCGACCAGGCAATCCGTAATCGTTTGATCGATATCGGTCACGGCAATGTCCATCTGGGTGGCCCGTGTTTGACGAACATAACGATGGCGAACGACCTGAGAGCCCGGCGTCGTTGATTGTGCCGGTGCCACGGCGATATGGATGTGCGTCAAATTGGCATGCGAAACCGAAAGGCCATAGATAACAGCCGCCGTATAGGAGCAAAACGTCCAGTCGGGATGCTTTTGCGCAAGGGCCCGCACCCGATGCAGATAACGCTGTCGAAACTTGAGTTCGGACCAATATTCCGGACGCGCATACAGCCCTGGCATGACCGCCTCTAGACTTCCCGCCGCCACCCGTCGCTCAATCTGCTTTGCCTCCGCCGCAGTTCGCGCGTACACGCAGCTCATCTGCTGTTCGCATGCCTTAATGTGACCTGCAAGTCTTTGATTCGCCGTCATGTTTGCCATGTCGCCTCCAAACTCTTGGAACGGTGCCAACGTACCAGACGGTTTCATGCGAAGTCTGACCAAATGCTGTCCAGCAGCTGACCAAATGCTTGACGGTTTTGGACGTTTTAGGCCAATGCTCTATATCTGCAGGTAGAGCGGTTGTCCAGAGGTCCCTGTCTCCACATCTTTATGCCTCAAAAGCCGTCGATTTCCTTAAAAGAAAATATGCTGTGGCTCGAAACTACCTAGTTTGCGATGCTGTCCGTAAACACTCGACGCGTGGTGCTGCCGCCTACGACAGCCGCAGAAAAATCGAGCGTGGAAAATCTCCCACTTTGGGCCTGTTCCTCGACCAAAAGTGGGAGATTATCCACGCTCATTCAACATGCGTCCGATTATCCACGCTCGTCGCGTAGCGGCCACGATAACCGCCACAGCGGCAGCCACGGCCGCGGCCTAGTGCTCCTCGCCGGCGCGGGCCAGGTCGTAGGGCGTGGTCTGGTAGACGTAGTAGTTGAGCCAGTTGGTGTAGAACAGCTGAGCCTGGCTGCGCCAGACGTTGCGTGGCTCGGCGGTGGGGTCGTCGTTCGGGAAGTAATGCGCCGGCACCTGAGGGTTAAGCCCGCGCTTCACGTCGCGCTCGTACTCCAAACGCAGCGTGTCGGTATCGTACTCGGGATGACCAAAGACAAAGAAGCGACGGCTGTCGGTCGACTTGACGATGTACAGGCCCACCTCGTCGGACACGGCCACGACCTCAAGCTGCGGCTCGGCCTCCACGTCCTCGCGGCGCACATCGGTGTTGCGCGAATGCACGGCATAGAAACGGTCGTCAAAGCCGCGGACCAACGGGCTTTGCGGCTTCACCAGATAATGCTCGAACACGCCGCTCGCCTTTGCCGGCAGGTCGTACTTCTGGATACCGTAATGATGGTACAGGCCGGCCTGCGCGCCCCAGCAAATGTGCAGCGTAGAGTGCACGTGCGTGGTGGACCAATCCATGATCTGGCAGAGCTCGGGCCAGTAGTCGACCTCCTCGAACGGCATCTGTTCCACCGGCGCGCCCGTGATGATCAGGCCGTCGTAGTGGATATCGCGGATGTCGTCGAACGTGCGATAGAACGTCTCCAGGTGGCCGGCGCTCACGTGCGTGGCCTCGTGCGTCTTGGTGCGCAGCAGGTCCACCTCCACCTGCAGCGGCGTGTTGGAGAGCTTGCGCATGATCTGCGTCTCGGTGGCGATCTTGGTGGGCATGAGGTTGAGGATGAGCACGCGCAGCGGACGGATGTCCTGGTGCAGCGCGCGGTACTCGGTCATGACAAAGATGTTCTCGCTCTCGAGCTGCGCAGCGGCAGGGAGGGCGTCGGGGATGCGAATGGGCATGGATGCTCCTTACGAGTCAGTTGCAGCTATGGTACAACGACCGGCCCCATCCGCGCGAGCGCATCGCCCCGAGACACCGTCAGCGGCCCAAATCACTCCAAAAGTAGAGATTACGGCATGTCCCAAAAATCTACGGCGCTTTAGCCTAGCAAAGTGACGGCAGGAGGCTACAATGGTTCGACGCGAAAAACTCGGCCGGAAGGATACTCATATGTACCAGACGCGTAAGATCGGTGTGGTCGGCCAGGGCCACGTAGGAGCACATGTCGCCAACAGCCTACTTATGCAGGGCATTGCCGATGAGCTGTACCTGTGTGATATCAACGAGGCCAAGGTGACGTCCGAGGTCCAGGACCTGCGCGACTCCCTTTCGTTTGTCCCGTACAACACCAAAATCGTCAACTGCTACGACCACTACGAGGAGCTGGCCAGCTGCGACGTCATCGTCAACGCCGCCGGCAAGGTCGCGCTGGCCGCCGGCAACCGTGACGGCGAGCTGTTCTTTACCACCGATGCCGCCCGCACCTTTGCCAAGCGCATCGTCGACGCCGGCTTTGACGGCATCTTCGTGAGCATCTCCAACCCCTGCGACGTCGTGTGCACCGAGTTGTGGCACCTGACCGGCTACGATCCCAAGAAGATCATCGGCTCGGACTGCGGCCTGGACTCCGCCCGCCTGCGCACCGAGATCTCCAAGAAGGTCGGCGTGAGCCCCAAGTCCATCGACGCCTATATGATCGGCGAGCACGGCTTTAGCCAGCTTGCAGCCTTTAAGGCCGCGACCATCGCCGGCAAGAGCCTTAACGAGCTTCAGGCCGAGAACCCCGACAAGTACGCCTTCGACCACATGGAGGTCGAGGAGCTTGCACGCAAGGGCGGCTATGTGACCTACCAGGGCAAGCAGTGCACCGAGTACGCCGTCGCCAACTCCGCCGCGCGCGTCTGCGCCGCTGTGCTTCACAACGAGCACGCCGTGCTTTCCGCCTCCACGCTCATGACCGGCCAGTATGGCGAGGAGGGCATCTTCACCTCCCTGCCGTGCGTGATCGGCGCCGAGGGCGTCGAGGAGGTCTACACGCTCGACCTTTCCGAGTATGAGCTCGAAGGCTTCCACAAGAGCTGCCAGCACATTCGCGACAACATCGCCCAGCTCGACTGGTGGGACGCCGAGGCCTACGACGCAAAGTAGGCCGCCGGCTACCGCAACCTTGCGAATCTAAGTGCGATACTAAGCGGGCCGCGCCGGAAATCCCCGGCGCGGCCCGCTTTTCGACTCACACAACACGCTCGCACATTTAGGTCTAATACTTTTCCCGAGAAGTGAACGAGCAAAATCGAGCCCCCGGAGCATCGACACTTTATGGGAGCCATTTCCTGCAGTTTCATTGAGATTTTCCTGCGGTTTTGGCGCCAAAAAGTGTCGATGCTTCGAGGGTCCAAAATAGGTCGTTCACTTCTCGGGAAAAGTATTTGACTTCGTTTTCCAACAAACAAAACCGGTCATCGCAACGCAAACGGGGCCTGCGCTTAGCGTAGGCCCCGACGTGAGAAGATGTTATCCCGGTAACTTAATACCGCTCGATTAGTACTGCTCGATGCCCATGTAGCGACGAACCTCGGGGCTGTGGTCGAACACCTTGCCGCGGGCGGCGCGCAGCTCGCAGCTCATATTGTAGAAGAAGATCGGCTCCAGGAACGAACGCACGCTGGCGGGCACCTCGCCCACGCCGTACTCGAGCGCATCGAGCACCATGACCGTATCAGTGTGCGTGTTGAGGAACGCGAGTGCACGCTCCTCCATGGGGCGGCACTCGCCCGATCCGAGCTGCACAAAGTAGAACACGCCGGGCTCGGTGGCCTCAAACGGACCGTGGAAGTACTCGCCGGAGTGGATATAGCAGCAGTGCTGCCACTGCATCTCCATAAGCGAGCAGATGGCCATGGCGTAGGTCTGGCTAAAGTTGGGGCCGGAACCCAGGATATAGAAGAACTCGTGCTGCTGGCAGAGCTCGGCAAAGCGATCGCCCAGCTCGGCGTTGACCTTCTCGCGGGCAGCGGGCAGCAGCGCATCCATCTGCTTGAGGCCGGCGTACATGTCGGCAAGCGCCTCGTAACCCTCCTGCTGGTCAAGCAGTTCGGCGGCGATCAGAGCGCCGATGCCCTGCGGTACCTCGGTCTGCGGCACGCCTTCGCCCCACGGATAGACCCAGGTAGTCCACTTGCCGTTATCGATCTTGGAGCCTTCGCAGTCGGTCATGGCCACGACCTCGGCGCCGGCTGCCAGCGCCATCTCGCAGCCGTCGACGACCTCCTGCGTGTTGCCGCTGTGGCTGCAGGCGATGACGAGCGACTTCGGCCCTAGGCTCTTGGGGGCCATCAGGCAAAACTCGCGCGCCGTGTAGACCGTCGAGGTAAACGTGGTTGCCTCGCGCTTGAGCAGCTCGTTGGCCGGCATCAGGTCGATCATCGAACCGCCGCAGGCGATCCAAAAGACATTCTCAATCTTGCCCTTGCGCTCGATAATTTCCTGAATCAGATCGTGTGCGTTCATGGTGATGCTCCTCCTTGTGTGGCGGTTTTGAACGACGTCAGCTCGTACCTGCGGTCGTTCTATGTTGTCCTATTTATAGCACGCATGACGACGCACGTGAAGCCATCTCACCAAATTTGTTCTATATCGTTCTATCTGTGGACGTTAGATGTCGAACACGTAGCGCGAACCCACGATCTTTTGGCGTCCGAGCAGCAAGGGCCGCTCGTCCTCATCGGTAAAGTACGCCTCCATATAGAAGAGCGGCTCGCCGACCGGCACCTCCAGCAGCGAGGCCGCCTGAGCATCGGCAAGCGCAATCTCCACAGTACAGGGGTCGGACTTGAGCGGCGCGCGGCCCGAATGCTCGGCAACGAGCGCAAAGATGGAATTGTCCGTGAGATCCTTGTCGGCAAGCGTCTGCAAATAGGGATGGTCGGCCAGCACAAAGGCGTTGTTCTCGAGCATGACGGGCACGCCGTCTGCCGTGCGCACGCGCTCGACAACGATGAGCTCGCAGCCGGGCTCCACCCCAAAAAACGCCGCGTCCTCGCGCGTCGCCGCAACCACCGTGCGCGACACCAGGCGTGCTCCGGCCACCATGTCGTTGGCAGCGCAACCTTCGGAAAAGCTCTGGACGTCACCCTTCTGGACAATCTTGCGCTTGAGCTTGGGCGCGCACACAAACGTGCCCCTCCCCTGCTGGCGGCTGAGATACCCCGCGCGCGACAGTTCCTCGATAGCGCGGCGCACGGTGATGCGTCCCACGCCGTAGTACTTCGCGAGCTCCATCTCGGAAGGAATGCGCGAGCCGGATGCGTACACGCCGCGCGCGATCTCGCCCTTTAGGTCGTCCATAACCTGCTGGTACAGCGGCACAGCGGACACCTCAGTGCGCTCGGTTTTATCGTCGGATGACATCGTTATGCTCCATTCCGTGCATGCTCGGACTCAAACTCTTCAATCGCCGCCATAAACTGCTCGCCAAAGGCGTCGGCCTTTTTCTCGCCGATGCCGTTGACCTGGATAAGCTCGTCGCGCGTCTGCGGGCGCAGGCGGCACAGACCGCGCAGAGCCTTGTCGGAGAAGACCATGTACGGTGCCATCTCCAGCTCGGTCGAGATCTCCTTGCGCAGGGCACGCAGGCGCTCGAACAGCTCGGCATCGTCACCCACGCGCGGGCGCTGATCCAGCTCAGCCTCCTCGCGCAGCAGATCAACCGCACGGCGGGCACGGGCCGAGGCCTTGCGCTTGGACGCGCGACGCTTAACGGTAAAGGCAAACGCCTCGTTCTCGACCTCGCCGGCGCGCGGGCCCAGCCCCACGACCGGGTACTGCCCCTGCGAGGTAGCCAGATAACCGCGGCCGCACAGCTGGCCGATGATGTCCTTGATGCGCCCGACGGATTCGCTCGACAGCTCACCGTAGCCGCGGTCCTCGTCCAGATGCATCTGGCGAATGCGCTCGGTGTTGCCGCCGTGGAGCACGTCGGCGATGAGCGACTTGCCAAAGCGCATGGGTCGCATGGCCACATAGCGCACGGCAGCGCGGGCCATATCGGTGACGTCCTCGACCTCGAACTGCGTAAGGCAGTTGCTGCAGTTGCCGCAGCCCTCGGCGTCGTCTGCGGTGCCGCCCGCAGCAGCCGCGACAGCATGCTCGGCCGCGGCCTCGTCGCCAAAGTAGCGCAGCATGTATTCGCGCAAGCAGCCGGTGGTATTGCAGTAGCCCTCCATCTGGCTGAGCAGGCGATATCGATTCTGGAGCGCCCACGCACGCTGCTCGTCGTCGAGCGCCTCGTCGGCAGCATCGCCGCGGTCGATCAGAAAGCGGCGCATGCGAAAATCGTTGCCGTTCCACAGCAGGTGGCAGCTGGCCGGGTCGCCGTCGCGGCCGGCGCGGCCAGCCTCCTGGTAGTAGGCCTCGATGCTCTCGGGCACGTTGTTGTGGATCACGTAGCGCACGTTGGGCTTGTCGATGCCCATGCCAAAGGCGTTGGTGGCAACCATCACCTGGATATCGTCGTTGATAAAGGCGCGCTGGGTTTGGCGGCGGGCGTCGTTGCCCATGCCGGCATGGTAACGGCCAACGCGAATGCCACTGGGGCCCAGCGCCTCGGCAAGCTCACCTGCCAGCGCATCGACGGTCTTGCGGGTCGAGCAATACACGATGCCGCTCTCGCCCGAATGCGCGATCACATAGTCGCGCACCCACGCGACCTTGGCCTTGTCGCCCATCTCCTCGCAGCCAAAGTAGAGGTTCTTGCGATCGAAGCCCGTCACCACGGTCGCCGGGTTTTGCAGGCCGAGCATTTGCTGGATATCGGCGCGCACGCGCTCGGTCGCCGTAGCGGTAAACGCCGCCACGATCGGGCGCCGCGGCAGCGAATCGATAAACTCGCGAATCTGTAGGTAAGCGGGGCGGAAATCCTGGCCCCATTGGCTCACGCAGTGGGCCTCGTCAATGGCCACGAGCGGCACGCCAATGCCGCCGTCCGCCGCGGCTTCCTGCGCAAAGGCTAAAAAGCGCGGCTCGAGCAGACGCTCGGGTGCCACGTACATAAGCTGATAGCGGCCCTCGCGCGCCCGCTTGAGCACGGTGTTTTGCTGGGCCGGGGTAAGGCTGGAGTTGAGATAGCTGGGTCGCGCACCCGCCGCGAGCAACGCACGGGTCTGATCCTCCATAAGCGACAGCAGCGGACTCACCACAAAGGTGATGCCGGGCAGCATGAGCGCGGGCACCTGGTAGCAAATGGACTTGCCGGCGCCCGTGGGCATAACACCCAGCGCATCGCGACCGGCAAGGATCGCATCGACCATGCGGTCCTGTCCCGGGCGAAACGAGGTGTAGCCAAAATAGGCGCCGAGCGTGTCGAGCGCCATCTGCTGCATGCTATCGATCATGGTTTCCTAACGTCCAAGTCATCTGCCGCCGATTATACGCCGCCACGCGAACCGGTGCCGCGCCGCTGTCGGCCACGGGCAACGTAATCCAAGGCGAACGAGCGTGGATTTTTGGACACTTTCCGGATGAGCACGGAAACGTCGCTGGTTGAGCATAAGTCAGCGAAAACGCCCCTAAGCGAGCAAGGTGACGTGAAAGAGGAGGGAAGCGTACTTCGGTACGCGACCGACGATTGAACGTCAGATTGCCGCTTAGGGGCGTTTGCAGCGTCGAGCCGTTACGGCGTTTGGTAAAACGCCGTAACCAAAGGCGCAACTAGAGCTACATGACCATGACGTAACGCGATCCCACGTAGTACTGCTTACCCATCAGGACCGGCTCATCGTTGGGACCGGTAAAGCCGGCGCGCAGATTGAGCAGCGGATCATGCGGGGCAATGCCCAGCTCGGCCGCCTGCTCGGCATTAGCTCGAACGGCCTCGACCGTACGGTAGCCAACCGAGACAATCGGCGTTCCGCCAACACGCTCGACCTCGGCAAAAATCGACTTGTCCTCAAGATCGGCCGTCAACAGCTCACGGTAGGCGTCAAACGGCACAAAGATGTTCTCCTCAAAGATGGGCTCGCCGTCGGCCGTACGCACGCGCTTGATATGCAGTAGCAGCGCATCCTTCTGCAGACCAAAGAACTCCATCTCGTTTTGGCGCGCCGGAACGATCTGGCGATCGACCACGTGCGCACCGGCCTTCATGCCGTTGCCGGCACACAGCGCGGTAAACGTCTGCAGCGTCGAGGCGTGGAACTGACGATTGATGTGCGGTGTGGAAACAAAGGTGCCGCGGCCCTGCTGCTTAACCAGGTAGCCATCGGAGCACAACTCCTCGACGGCGCGACGCACCGTAATTCGGCTCACGTCGTACTGCTCGGCAAGCTCGAGCTCGGATGGAATACGCTCCTTGGGTGCATAAACACCTTTCTCGATCGCATCTTTGATTTCGTCATAAATCTGCTGGTAAAGCGGTGCATTTTTGGGTGCAGGCATATCTAATCACTCTTATCGAAATATCGAAATAACTAATACGTATATAACGTCTAGTTTCATATTACCTCATATTGATAAAACGATACACCCCACCTACCAAAAAGCGACAGCTTCATTTTGGTAGGTTTTATCTGGGCAAACGAAAGTCCCTCGAAAGCAACGGGGCTTTCGAGGGGCTCATGCGGAAGGGTTGCGCCGGGCCGGCAAAATGCCAATACCCTACTTGCCGTCGTCCTGCTGCAGGCTGTCCTGCTCGCTGAGGCGCGCCTGCCTGCTGGCCATGCGCGCGGGCTTGTCGGGATCGGGTACGGCCGTGGGCATGGGCTCGTCGACATGACCGCCCCACCAGCCGCCCACAAAGTCGAGCGTGTGGAACACGTTGATCACGGCGCCGGGATCAATGTCGCACACCAGCTTGATGATGTCCTGGCTCTCGTAGGTCGAGACAACGGCGTGCAGCAGGTACATCTTTTCGCGGCTGTATCCGCCGATGACCTCGGCGCAGCTAATGCCGTGCTGAAAATGGTCAACATAGGCGGTCATGACCTCGTCTGCCTTGCGCGTCGTGATCTGCAGCGTCACGCGGTCGTAGCGACGATAGAAACTGTCGATGGTCTTGGTCGAAATAAACTGGAACACGATGGAGTACGCCGCATTGTCCCAGCCAAACATAAAGCCAAAGATCGCCAGGATAAAGCAGTTGAAACCAAAGATGGCACCCCAGATAGTCTTGCCCGTGTGGTTGGAAACCCATAGCGCGATAAAATCGGTGCCGCCGGTGGATGCGCCGGACTTTAGTGCGGTGGCAGCGCCCAGACCCGAGACCACGCCGCCAAAAATGATGAGCATGATCTTGTCGCCCAAAAACGGAGCAAAGTGAAAGATGTTGAGGAGCAGCGATGAGAGCACGACCTGCATCATCGAGAAGATGACGAAGCGCTTGCTAATGCCGCTCCAGCATAAGAGTGCCACGGGGATGTTGAGCGCGAGCATACCGAGCGAGATGTCGATGTGGACGCCGCCGAGCGAGGTAACGCGATCGAGTAGGACCGCGACGCCGGTGAGACCGCTCGGAAGCAGGTCGGCGGGTTGAATGAACGCCTGGATCAGAAATGTCTGGAGAACGGCAGAAATGGTGACCGCCACGGCGGTGATGGCGCGGCGGACGATGGTGAGGCGGCCGAGCACGAGCACGCGGTCCGTGAGCTGTTCGATGGCGTTCGCCACGTAGGCTCCCTTCGAAGGCAGATGTAGTTGTGGGGCATGCCCGCGATTGTAGCATGGAGCGAGAGGAGGCGCTTTAATTCACCCTCTCTCGACGACCAAAACGGGACCAGCAACCCCCACGACCAAAGGGAAAAATTCCAAGTGAGTAGACTTTTTACGATCTGCCGAGCACACCCAAAAATAGCCACCTCTGTGACCTGCGGTTTTACAAAGGAAGATATGTTTTGTGCTCGGCCTGCGCCAAAAAGTCTACTCACTTAGCCCGAATCGAAGCCAAACGGATCTAAATTGATGCCAAATTAAGCCAATCCGCAGCAAATGACGCGTGAACCAGTGCTTCTCGCGGCGGATTGACACTACAAAGCGGCCAAAATGTCGGACAGGTTGTCGATGATGGTGTCGGCGGCGGACTGATCCAGGTTGACGCCCTCGTGCGGACGCAGTGCCAGGACGCGGGCGCCGGAGCGCTTACCGGCCTCGATGCCCAAAGGCGAGTCCTCGATAACCAGGCACTCGGCAGGCTCCACCCCCAGCGTCTCCATGGCACGCAGGTAGATCTCGGGGTCGGGCTTAAACGCACTGCACTCGTGACCGCTGATGGTGTAGTCCAGCACGTCGGCAATACCGGCAATCCCCACCAGCTCGTCAATGAGCTCGCGATAGGACGAGCTTGCGATGGCACACTTCACGCCGCGCTCGTGCAGCTCACGCATCACCGGCTCCGTCTGCTCGTTGAGAAGCTCGGCATACGGAACGGGGTGGTCCAGGCTGTAGACCTGCTTGTACTCCACGCGCAGGCGCTCGCGCAGCTCAACATCGTCGGGCACCAGCGCCTTCCAGATGGCGGGCTCGTTAGACCCCGAAAGATCGGGGATCTCGTCAAAGTGGAAGCCCTTCTCTTCCATAAATGCCACGCGGCGACGGTTGTAGAACCACTCGGTATCGACCAGCACGCCGTCCATGTCAAACAGCACTGCCTTGATCATACGCATCTCCTTTCGATAGCAAAAAAGGGGACGGGGCGCAAACCCCATCCCCTCTCAATCAACCCGTAAGGTCTACTTACTTGTGATTAGTAGGAAAGCTTCCACATGTAGCGACGCATGGTCAGCGGGTGCTGACGAGCCTCGGCGATCTGGTTGCCGTACTCGCGCATAACGGCGAGGTGCAGCAGCGGGTTGAAGTAGGTGACGACGCTTGCCGGCACGGCGTCGGCCAGGCCGTAGTCCTTGGAGTCGATCAGAGCAACCTTGGCGCCCATGCGCTTAAGGAAGGTGAGGGCGCGGGCGTCCATCGGACGGGTAGCACCGTCGGACATGAAGAAGACGTAGGGCTTACCCTCGGTGGAAACCTCGAACGGGCCGTGGAAGTACTCGCCGGTGTTGTAGGCGGCGGCGTCGATCCACTGCATCTCGGTGAACAGGAAGGCGGCGTGAGAATAAGCCATCTTCTCGGAGGCACCGGAGGCCATGAAGTAGATCATCTTGTCGTCCTTGAAGTCCTGGGCGAACTGCTTGGCAAGACCCTTGGCGGACTGAGCGGCGTTCTCGCAGAGCTCGAAGACGTTGGTGAGGCCGGTGATCATGTCCTCGTAGTGGTCATAGCCCTCGGTCTGCTGAAGGATCTCGACAGCAAGAGCGATGGCGTAGCCGGGCTTCTCGCACTTGGCAGCGTAGTTGGCGTGGAAACCGTGAACGATGACGTGGTCGGCGTCGACGGTCAGAGCGGAGCCAGCCTTGTTGGTGAGGGAGACGACCGGGCAGTTGTGCTTCTTGGCGGTCTTGTTGGCCTCGACGGTCTCGGGCGTGGAGCCACCCAGGGAGCAGGTGATCACGAAGGTGTGCTCGTTGACCCAGGAAGGCGTGTCGTAGTTGAACTCGTTAGCGGTGAAGATCTGAACGTTCAGCTTGTCCGTGTTGTTGGCCAGGAAGTACTTGGCGGGGTAAAGGTCGGACATGGAAGCACCGCAGCCGACGAAAGCGACGCTGTGGATCTCGTGGTTGGACAGGACGTCAGCGACGATCTGCTTAGGGAGGTTAAGGTCGATCTCGTACATCTGATACATTCCTTTCGATTTGTTGCGGCGTCACATTGCCGGACGCTCGCAGGGTTACCGTAGTTAGGACCGAGTCGCCGGTCCGTTGAGGATGTGTCAAAGGGACTGCCCTTTGACACATTTAGGGATGGAAGCCTGCCTGGGGTATGGGATGCCAGGCAGGCCCCCGGGGGAAGCGCTGGGTCGCGGCTAGGCCAGGATGCCGGCCGCGGAGAGGGCGATGCCGCCCACGATGGCGATCACGAGAAGCCAACCGGTGTTGACGTTCTTCTTGATGAGCCAGTACATAAGGCCGGTGAGGCCAAGGGAGATCATCTGGGGCATCATGCCGTCCAGGATGTCCTGAATCACGACGGTGCCCTCAGCGAACTGCAGCGGGGTGGTGGCGCCGATCAGCGTAGCGATCATGCCGCCCACGGACATAAGACCCACGATGCCGCAGACATACATGAGCTTCTCCATGAGGTCGCCGCCCTGGAGCTTGCTCAGGTACTCGTGGCCGCCCTGATAGCCGATCTTGGCTGCGAACCACGTGATCAGCACGGAGGGCACGATGGAGATGAGTATGGCCAGGATCGGGCCCATGATGGAGCCCTGCTGAGCCAGCTGAACGCCCAGGCCAAAGGCGATAACGCGGATGGTGCCCTGGAAGAAGGAGTCACCGATGCCGGAAAGCGGACCCATGAGGGAGGTCTTGACCGCGTTGATCGAATCGGGATCGAAGTTCTCGGGATCCTTGGCGTACTCCTCCTCCATGGAGGCGGCGAGGCCCAGGATGAAAGCGCTCGTCTGCGGGGTGCAGTTGTAGAACGCCATGTGACGGTGGTATGCCTCTTTCTTAGCAGCGAGCTGCTTGGGGTCGGACTCGTCCGGATAGAGGCGATCGAGCGTGGGAACCATGCCGTAGAGGAAGCCCATGTTCATCTGACGCTCGTAGTTCCAAGAGGCCTGGATGGCCCAGGAGCGCCAGAAGAACTGGCTGACCTTCTTGTTCAGGGACACGTCCTTGGTTGCGGTTGCCATAGTGTGTTCCTCCTTAGTCTTCGTCGTCTTCGAGCGGATCGTAGTCGGAATCAACGCCGGCAGCAGCATGGGAACCGTTGAACTTGAAGCCCATGAAGACGATAGCCAGGCACACACCGATCAGAGCGACCGCGATGACGGACAGGTTGAGGTAGGCGGCGAGCAGGAAACCGATGAACAGGAACGGAGTCATACCCTTCTTGATCATCATGGTGAGCAGCAGAGCCAGACCGTAGGCGGTCATGATCTTGGTCGAAACGTTAAGACCAGTGGACAGCCACTCGGGAACCATGTTGACGATGGCCTGAACCAGGTCGGTGCCAACAAAGACGGCGAGGAAGATCGGCAGGAAGTACATGATGGCGTACAGACCGGAGCCAGCGCAGATGTGCATACGGTAGGCGGTCTTGAACTTTCCGTTATCGATCGCGCTATCGGCCACATGCGTAAGGGCGGCGATGATCGAACGGAACACGATGCCGAGGAGCTGACCCAGGACAGCGACCGGGATGGCGATCGTCATGGCGGTCTCGGCGGAAGCATCGGTCAGGCACGCGAAGGCAGCGGCCACGATGCCGCCCAGGACCATATCGGGCGGAACGGCGGCGCCGACCTGCACCAGGCCCATGGACACGAGCTCGACGGCGGCACCGACGGCAAGGCCGGTGGGCACATCGCCCAGCAGCAGACCGACGAGCGTAGCGCCAACGAGGGGCTGCTCGAAGTTAAGACGACCGAGCAGGCGGGAGTCCCACATGCAGAACACGCCGACGAGGCCGACGAGCACCGCACTGATGAACGTATTCATACCCTTCTCCTTTCAGTCAGGCAAAAGCCTGGTTGATTACAGCTTGGCGTCGATGTCGACGCTCTGATACGTAGGGGTCTGCTGGACGTAGAGCTTGATGCCCATGTCGAGCAGCTGGTTGACGTCGGCCTTCTGGGTGGCGTCGAAGAAGACGGAGCTGTCCTTGCCGCCGACCTGCTCGGCACCGTCGTGGTTGGCGGTGGCGCCCAGGTTGATGGCGTCGAGCTTGTAGCCCTGGCAGAACTGCAGCATCTCGGCCGTGTTGCCAAAGACGAACATGACGCGCTCGCCGAGGGTGTTGAGCTTGTCCATCTTGGCGAGGGCACGCTCGACGGTGAAGACGTTCAGGCGCACGCCCTGGGGCTTGGCCAGCTTAAGAGCGCCCTTCTTGATGTCATCGTTGGCGGCAGCGTTGTCGACGACGATGATGCGCTCGGCCTGAACCTTGGTGGTCCAGGTAAAGACGACCTGGCCGTGCAGAAGACGGTAGTCAAGACGTGCGAGAACGATCTTGGCGGGACCGGAGCTGTGACGGGGTGCCTTGGCCTTCTTGGCGGGAGCCGCGGCAGCCTCGACCGGTGCGTTGGGGTTGGTTAGACCGGTGCGGGCCTCGTTGATGAGGGCCGCGAGCTCGGCACCCTTGATGGGGGCGGGGCTCATAGCGAGCGTCAGTGCCAGCGGAATGTTGAAACCGCTGATCACCGTGAACTTCGTGCCGTTCTTGGAAAGCTCGACCATGTTGTTGTTGACCGAGCTACCGAGCATATCGGTCAGCACATAGACGGTGTCGTCCGCGTTGAACGTGGCGATCATGGCGTCCACCTTATTGGTGATGGGCTCCTTGTCGTCACGAGCAAGCGACACGACGTGGACGTTCGACACGTCGCCGAGAACCATCTCGAGCGTGTCTTTGGCGCCTGCGGCCAGGCCGCCATGAGATGCGAGAATGATCTGATTCATCTTGCCTCCTCCTTTTCGTTATGGTCATTATAACGTCTTATACGTTGCGGATATTGATAAT
Organism: Collinsella sp.; assembly: GCA_019414545.1. Lineage (GTDB taxonomy): Bacteria > Actinomycetota > Coriobacteriia > Coriobacteriales > Coriobacteriaceae > Collinsella. Next base: position 58,827 of record DXLV01000008.1, read on the forward strand.
TAGTATATAAACCGTTCGCGGGTGAAAAACGACCGTTGGCGGGTTTAACGCAATCGAAACGATGGTCTTGGGTAGGTCGGCGCTGGCTAGGCACCGCCCGGCCAAACGCCGGGCGCTACCTGCTCGAACACTCCGCCAATCCTCTATCGCACGAAGTACCAGGGGCTTTCCTGCACGGTGGGCTCCAGCGTAATGCCCGTGCGCTCGCGGAACAGATCCATGTCCTGCGATTTCTCCGTCCACCACGCGTTGGGCTTAAAGGTCATGCTCTCAATGACATGGCCGACAAACACGCTGTTGCGCATCTTGGAAAAGTCGGTGTTCATGATCACGATGGACGCGAGCACCAAAACGATGCCCAGAACCTTGATCGCACCGGCGGGCTCGGCGTAGACACCAATGCCCAGCAGCACGGTGACGACCGTCTCGAATGACATTACGACGGGAACTTTCGACGTCTCGAGCCCCATGGACAGACCCTGCATATATAAGACATAGGCCACGGCTGTGGGGATGAGTCCAAAGCCAAGGAACAGCAGCAGCAGCTGTGGCGACATTGCCGCGGCGACATCTGGCCACGGAGCCGCGATAGCCGCCATAACCGCACCGCCAAAAACAAGGCCCCAAAACGTGACAGCCAGCGGGTGGACCGTCTTGGTTGCTATCCGGCTAAACACCGCGAGCGACGCGCCACAAAAGCCCGCAATCACGCCCGACGTGACGCCCCAAACCGAAAAATGAAAACCGGAAAGATCGCCATCGGTCACTGCAAGTACACAGCCACCGATGTTAAAAGCGATGGCAACGAGCTTGTTGGGGGTCACGTCCTCGCGATAAAGTACGCGGCCGAGCATGACGCCAAACACCGGCGAGGTGTAGAGCAGCACCGAGGCCGTGGACATGCCCACCTCGCCCATGCACTCGTAATAAAGCGTGTTAGCGGTGGCGAGGCCGATAATGCCAAGAAGCGCACAAGGAACAAGCTCTTTAGGACTTGCCTTGAACAGTGCCAGGGGACCCGATGTCTTTCCCTCACGAGCACCTCCCTGGCAACCCATGAATGCCAAGACCGGAGCCATTAAGACGGCACCCGACAACAAGCGAAAGGCAGCCATACTCTGGGACGTAACGCCCATGGCCGAGATGCCGTTTACAAAGATTCCGATGCTGCCCCACATAAGCGCGGCGATCAGCACCAGCACATAGCCCAGATTGCTTTTCTTCAACGCAGCCTCCTCGGTATTGTTTCCAATATGTTTCACACTACGTTATAGTCGTTATATACATTTTTCAAGGCACAAATCGGCGAGCGGAAAATCTCTCACACAAGGAGTGTCCCCAAGTGCCGGCCAAAACACGAGAGTGGATAATCTCCCACTTTGAGCCTACACACATGCCAAAAATGGGAGATTATCCACTCTCACTCTGCGGGCACTCATTTAAGTCTGTCCCCAATGAGTAGTCGTTTAAGAACGTCCCCAACGACTACCCCTCCCCACAGCAACGGCATCGTCGATGTTTTGGCAATGTCAGCGAAAACTCGCCAGAGCGAGCAAGGTGCCTTGAAGCGAGGCGGCATTGACCTTCTGGTCATGCCGCCGAAGTTGAAAGGCAGATTGC
>DXLV01000080.1 GCA_019414545.1 Collinsella sp.
CGCGGGCATTGCTCATGAGCTTCCGCTTTGCGCGCAACGGCGCGGGAATCGGATCGAACGGATTGCCGACGACCTCGAGCGCGCCGCTTACGATGCGGCGCATCCACGCCTGGCTCACGCCATCGCTCACGTAATGGACCGGCAGAATGGTGCCTGCGGCGCGCCCGTCCTCGAGCTTTTCAAAGTGGGGCGAGGCCATCTGCTTAAAACCGTAGGCAAACTCGACCTTGCCCATCACGGCCAGGCGGTCGCCCTGCTTAAGCTGCTGGGCAATCCAGGGCTGGCGGAAAAAGGCGACCTGCAGCACGCCCGTCTCGTCAACGAGTGAGACCTCAGTCACCTGCATGCGCGGACGCGGCTGCTTTTGGACGATACGGTCGACCGTGGCGATGATGGTGCACACGGTACCGATGGGCGCCATCTCGATAGACCAAGAACGGGTAAAGTCGAGGTATCGATGAGGGATATGGAGAAGGAGGTCCCCCACCGTCCGAATTCCCAGACGGCGAAGGGCCTCCTCACGTTTACCCGAAACATATTTGAGTCGCGCGATATCCTCGTCGAGCGCATTGCTCTGGGCAAAGCGCTCCGAGACGCGCGGCACGGAGCACAGCTCGGACATGGGCAGTTGCCTACTCGATCGAGAAGATCACGGGATAGAGCGGCTGCTCGCCACGATGGGCGTCGATCTCCAGATCGGGCTGAGCCTCCTCGATAGCGTCGACGATCTCCTGGAAGGCCTCATCGGACAGCTCCTCGCCGGCCAGAATCGTCAGCGCATCGCCCTCCTCTTCCTCCTGCATGCGGTTGATGCAATCGAGCGTGACCTGCTTCACGTCAGAGCCGACCACATCGATGGAGCCGGCAATGATGCCCATGACGTCACCGGAGTGAATCGGCGAGCCGTCGGAGGCGCTGGAGTCGCGCACGGCGCGGGTGACCTCGCCATCGCGGACCTCGCTGATGGCGTCGACCATAGCGGCGACGGCATCCTCGAGCTCGGAATCGGGCAGGACCGCGAACAGCGCGGAGAAGGCCTGCGGAACGGTCTTGGTGGGAACGACGGCGACCTTCTTGTCGGTGCAGGCTGAGGCAGCGGCCTCAGCGGCCATGCGAATGTTGCCGTTGTTGGGCAGAATGATGACCGAGGTCGCGTTGACCTGGTCAACAGCGCCCAGCAGGTCTGCAGTCGAGGGGTTCATGGTCTGACCACCCGACACGATCACGTCGACGCCGAGGGACTTGAGGATGTCTGCCTCGCCGGACCCAGCGGCAACGGCGACAAAGCCCAGCGCCTTGGCGGGCTCGGCGGCCTTTTCCTGGTCCTCATGAATCTTGGCGGTACGGTCGTGGGCCTCCATCTCCATGTTGTGGATAAAGACCTCGTAGATCTGACCAAGCTGAAGCATGTGCTCGAGCACCAGGTTGGGGGTGTTGGAGTGCACGTGGATCTTGTAATCGGGGTAGGCGCCCACGAGTAGCTCACAGTCGCCCATGGAACCCAGGAACTTAAGGCACTCATCCTCGTCAAAGGGAGCGTCAGCCTTAAAGAGGAACTCGTTGCAGTAGCGGAACTCCGAGCCCTCCCAGTCGTCGTTGGCCTCGATCTCAACGCGATTGAGGGCCGCGTCGCGGGCAGAGCCAGCGGAATCAAACGTGGCGGAGAAATCCTCGACCACGGTGCTGCGGCCAAGAGCGGCGGCAACAAAGTTCTCAAGGAAAATAGCAAAGCCAAAGGCGCCGGAGTCGACCACGCCGTTCTCCTTCAGAACGGGCAGCAGGTCGGGCGTGCGAGCGACGGACTGGTAGGCCTCGACGACGATGGCATCGAGCGCGTCCTCGGCCGAGAACTTCTTCTTTTCGCACTCGTCGGCCTTGGTCGAGACATCGCGCAGCACCGTGAGAATCGTGCCCTCGATGGGCTTACGGACGGCCTGGAAGGCGACCTTGACGGCGCGGCGGAACGCATAGGCGATGTTGGCGGACGTGATGGGCTCATCAGCAGAGACGAGACCCTCGGCCACGCCGCGCAGGATCTGAGAGGTGATGACGCCGGAGTTGCCGCGGGCGCCCATCAGGGAGCCGTGGGTGATGGCGCCGGCGATGGCCTCCATATCGGCATCGGCGGGAAGGGCGGAAAGCTCCTTGGTCACCGAGGCGAGCG
>DXLV01000081.1 GCA_019414545.1 Collinsella sp.
GGATAGAACAGGAGCGCATATGGCAGGCAAGCCACAAACACTAGCTACGACCTCGGCATTCGAGATCTTGGGCCCCGTCATGGTCGGCCCCAGCTCATCGCACACCGCCGGCGCCCTGCGCTGCGCCCAGGTTGCCGCCAGCTTGTTGGAAGGCCGCATCACCAAGGTCACCTTTGGCCTGTGGAACTCCTTTGCCCACACCTACCGCGGCCACGGCACCGATCGTGCGCTCGTCGCGGGCATCCTGGGCCTCGACACCGATGACGAGAACATCAAGCAGGCCTTCGACCTCGCGCGCGAGCAGGGCCTCGAATATCACTTTAACATCAAGGGCGACGACGCCTCCATCCACCCCAACACCGTCGACATCGACATGGTCGACGACACGGGCGCCACGGCACAGGTCCGCGGTGAGAGCCTGGGCGGCGGCAAGATGCGCATCAGCCGCATTAACGGCGTCGGCGTCGACATCTCGGGCATGTACTCCACACTCTTCGTGGCGCACTACGACGTCCCCGGCGTGCTCGCCGCGCTCACGAACCTGCTCGCCTACGCCCACGTGAACATCGCCTTCTGCCGCACCTACCGCACCGAAGTGGGCGGTCAGGCCTACTCCGTCTTTGAGACCGACGGCGCGCCCGACGACACCGTCGTCCCTATGCTGCGCAAGCTCGACAATGTCGATTACGCGACCTTTATCGAGCTCCCCGGTTCTGCCTCGTCGCTCTCCCCCGGCGTCTCAGCAAAGGAAATCTTCGACGACGGTGAGCAGCTGCTCGATGCGTGCGAGGAGCTGGGACTCAGCATCGGCGCCGTCATGGCCCTGCGCGAGGCGCGTCTGACCGGCGAGGCCCACGCCGTCGCCGCCATGCGCCGCGTGCTCGACGTCATGCGCGAGGAGACCACGGCCCCCATCGTCAATCCGCAGCGCTCGCTCGGCGGGCTTATCGGCGGCGAGGCCAAGCTTGTCGATGCCACCGGCCGCAACGACCTGAGCTCCAATTTAATGGGCGCCGTCCAGACTGACGCCGTGGCCCGCGCCATGGCCGTGCTTGAGCGCTCAGCCACCATGGGTGTGATCGTCGCTGCCCCCACGGCAGGCTCCGCAGGCGTCGTGCCCGGCTGCGTGCTGGCACTCGCCGATCACCTTCAGCTCGACGACGAGCAGGTGATGGACGCGCTCTACTGCGCAGCCGCCATCGGCCTCAACCTCACCACGAGCGCCTGCGTCGCCGGCGCCGAGGGCGGCTGCCAGGCGGAGGTCGGAAGCGCCGCCGCCATGGCAGCCGCCGCGCTGGTGCAGATGCTCGGCGGCACGCCCGAGCAGGCACTCGACGCCAGCTCCATTGCGCTGAGTAACCTGCTGGGCCTCGTTTGTGACCCCGTCGGAGGCCTCGTGGAGGTGCCCTGCCAAAACCGCAATGCCATCGGCGTGGCAGCGGCCTTTAGCTCGGCACAACTCGCCCTCGCCGGCATCAAGAGCCTGGTGCCGTTTGACCAGATGGCACATGTCATGCTCTCGGTGGGCCACGCGTTGCCGGCCACGCTGCGCGAGACGGCAAAGGGGGGCATCGCGCAGGCTCCGGCCGCACTTTCGGCCTGTGCAAAATGCGGTGTGTGCGGATAGCGACAAAGGACGACTCAAAGGTGGGACAAATGTCCCAGCTCTTTCGAATGCCACCGTTTCCGTACCACAAACAGCAGGGCAATCGCTATAATGCAAGCCCAGTAAAAACACGATGAGCCGCAAGGCGAAATCCGAAGGATATGCATACGATGTCGCAAAACGATCGAACTCAACTGATTCCCGATCCGCAGCAGCCGAGCAGGCACACCGGCGGCGTTCAGTCGCCGCGTCCTATCGCGCCGAGCCGCGGTCAGCAGCGAGGTGCGGCAAACGTTTCCCAACGTCCGAACAAGCAGCATCAGCAGCGCCAGGCAAATGGCAATGCGCCCAAGCAGCCCCCCACG
>DXLV01000082.1:0-1415 GCA_019414545.1 Collinsella sp.
GACCCTGCGCGACCTTGACGCGGTCTTCGACCGGGTGGTTTTTGACGTTCTGGCGACCATGACGGCTCCTTACCAAGTGTGGAAAAACGGCCGGGGAAAAAACGGCGCTTTGCCCGTGGTCGCCCCGGCGGGGCCGGGTGGGGTCTACTCCCCACCCCCGAACCAGTCCGAGCAGCGGATCGGCCCGGATTGGGTTGGCTCTGTGCGCTGTGGGGCTTTGCCCTGGGCGATGAGTTGGGCGACGCGCTCGCGCGCCCATGCCAGACTGTGCGTGCCTTTGATGGCGTTGCACCATCGGTGCGCGGGCCCGCTGTTGTCGTGCGTGAGCGTGCCGCCGCGAGCCAAGGCAATGGTCTCGTCCACAACGAAGCTGTATGGATGCGGCGCTTTGAGTTCGTAGTCGATGGGACGATGGCAGATGTAGCAGTCGGCCCGCATGTGCCGCCACCGCTCGCGCTCGCGCCGACGGCGATAGCCATTGCTGTATCGCAGATTGCCCACGCATGCCTCCAATCGAACGCCTGTACGGATCGACAGACTGCGCTCGCCGGCGGGAAGAAGAGGGAAGAACCGTCGGCGAGGCGGCTGGCGGATGGTGCGGGATTCGACCCCGCGAAGCATGAGGCTTGTGTCATGCTTGCCCGCTTAGCAAGCGGGTGCCTTCGGCCGCTCGGCCAACCACCCCGGATACGAGAAAAGCCCCGCCGGCATGGGCAGGGCTTTTTCGATACTCCGATTACACGCGACAGCGTAACACGTTTTTGTCTCAAACCTCAAACGTCGCCGTGGTCGCGTTCCGCGCGATCCTGCGCGCAGGCTAATAGCTCCATGATGTTCCACTCCCAGTAATGGCGGTCGATGCGCCGCGTGGATGGCATTTTGCCCCGGCTGCGCCAGTTCGCCAAGTCCTTGCCCGTGACGTTGACGCCGGTGTTCTCGCGTATCCACCGTGCGGCGTCGGCTTGGGTGCGGGTGATGTGCATGAGGCCCGCGCCGCGCAGGTATTCGAGCCTGATGCGCTTCAAATCGAGCCATGCGCCGCAGACGGGGCATACCGCGTACCGTGAGGATTGGGCGGCGTAGATGGGCGTGCGCACCGGCTCGCCATGCTCGTCGCGCTCGTTGAGGCAGTCGGGGCATACGCCGATCAGCCGGCGTTCGGCAGTGCGCGTGGTCGCCGCATCCACCTTTTCCGCGAGGCGCGTGGTGTCCGCGTACAGGTCGCCGGCCGAATCCAACCCGGCGAGCGCGCCCATGTGGTGCAGGAGCAGGCGGATCAGCTCGGCCCACTGCCTGAGCGTGCGGGGCCGATCGTAGCGGTCGTAGCCTAGGGGCGTGATGTTGAGCATGCCGCCCATGAGCTGCAAGTGCACCTCGACCGTATTGAACAGGGCTTGGGCGGTCTCGTTGACCGG
>DXLV01000082.1:1425-1733 GCA_019414545.1 Collinsella sp.
CGCATACGCCGTGTTGCCGTGGCGGGGGCTGCGCTCGCGGGTGGTGGCTTGTTTGTAGGCGATTTGTTGGAGGGCTGGCATGCCGGCTTTGAGGAGCCATGCGAGGCGTCGGGCCCATTCCTTGGTGCATTCGTCGCACAGGTTCCGGTCTTCGTCGCTCTGGTGGCCGCACGCCGTGCATGCCTGTTGGTTCATTCCTATCCCCCGCCCTTGCTGGTAGACTTGCCTTTTGGACAATGCGCCTCTGCCGCAAGGTGGGGGCTTTTTATTTGCCCGAACGCCGTCCCCGATGCTTTGATGGGGTTGGG
>DXLV01000083.1 GCA_019414545.1 Collinsella sp.
ACCATGAACGGCGCGAGCACGGCCTTCTTGTAGCCTGCGGCGCTCGCGGCGGCGATAACATCCTCGCAGGTCGGTTCAGCCTCGACGGTGCCGACGAAGAACTGCGTCAAGCCCTCGTTCTTAAACACTTCCTGCATCTTGGCATAGTCGGCGTTGGAATCGGCTTCGGTGCCGTGGCCCATGAGGCACAGCGCCGTCTTGCCGTCGTCGAAGGACGCCATGTTCTCCTTAATGGCTGCGGCCACCTTCTTGTAGTCGTCGTCGGAGGTGAGCAGCGGGTCGCCGAGCGAGATTTTGTCGAACTTGTCGGCGTACTTGTCGAGCTCGTCTTTCACGTCGGTGTATTCCAGGCCACCCATGAGATGCGTCGGCTGCACGACGATTTCCTTCACGCCGTCTTCCACGCAGCGGTCGAGCGCCTCGGTCATGTTGTCGATCGTGATGCCGTCGCGCTTCTTCAGCTTGTCGATGATGATCTGCGCGGTGAAGGCGCGGCGGATGTCGTAGTCCTGCCAGTACTTCTCGCGGATAGCGTCTTCGATGGCGCCGATGGTGATGTGGCGCGAGTCGTTGTAGCTCGTGCCGAAGCTCGTGACGAGGATGACCGGCTTCACGGCCTTCTCCTTTTCACTCGATTTTTCGGAACTTGCGGAGGTGTTGGAGCAGCCCGCGAGCGCGACTCCGGCGAGCGCGACGGCTCCGGTTGCTGCGGCGCTCATGAAGCCGCGGCGTGACATCTGGTCGGACATGGTTTTTCCTTTCCTCGGTTTGCCGGTCCCCCGGCGACAGTTGCTTGTCGGCACAAGCGAAAGAAAAGCGCACCCCTCGGGGTTCACAAGGAGCTAACGCCACGGCGATGCCGTGAGGAAAAGGCGAAGCAGTCTGGCTTGGGGCGCGAGGCGGTTCGCCCGCGCGTCCTATACAGTAATGTCCCTTGCCCAGGATTCCCACCTGGTTCCCTCCGCAAGCCAGCGCGGGCTGTGCGGGCGCCGCGCCGGTCATTTCCTTTTATCCGATTGTCATATGCTCGTTGCCGAAACTTTTACTATGATAGTGGGCACTTGTGAACGTGTCAAAGCCAGGGCGGGCGGCATTGCGCCTCCTGCCTGCGTATTTGCGCCGATTGCTGCCGCAGGCGCCGTGTTTTGCCCGCTGCGCGAATGGCGGCGTAAACGGTTGCGATGAGAAACGGGAAGGGAAGGCTCGGATGATTCATATCGTTGGCGCAGGCTCGGGCGCCGCCGACCTTATCACGCTGCGCGGGGCGCGCCTTCTGCGCGCGGCCGACGTGGTCGTTTGGGCGGGAAGCCTTGTGAACCCCGAGCTGCTCGCCGAGTGCAAGGAATCCTGCATCGTCTACGACAGCGCGCACATGACCTTGGAGGAAGTGCTCGACGTGATGTGCGCGGCAGATGCGCGGGGCGAGGAAGTGGTGCGCCTGCACACGGGCGACCCGTGCCTGTACGGCGCCATCCAGGAGCAGATGGACGCGCTCGACGCGCGCGGCGTGGACTACGAGGTGGTGCCCGGCGTGTCGAGCTTTTGCGGTGCCGCGGCGGCGC
>DXLV01000009.1:0-14102 GCA_019414545.1 Collinsella sp.
ATCGTTGGGGCCAGGCCCGATTTTGCCTCTTGACAATGTCCTGCTCATATTAAAAAGGGAGAGCGAGATTGATATACGCCCTTACGCAAAGCTGATTTCTTCTGTGACGTTATGGATGGGGCTGCTGTTTTTCTTGTGGGCGGTAGAGGGCTGGGTACGCGATTGGAATACCAGCGTTTTTGAAGTTTTGGTTCTACTTCTGTTCAGCTTGGCCTCTTTGTCGTTCGTGCGGCTCGTTAGGTTTGTGTTTATGAGGCGATAGCCAGCGGAAGTGGCTGGACGACAAAATGGACCAATGCAGCCAATTGTCAATAGAATTTGATAGGCTTGGCTTAACAGATTTACTCGAGGGCATATCCGTGGCGGGGGATAGGTTCTATCTTGTTGAGCACTTATTTGCATCAGGCAAAGTAAACCAAGAGTATCGAAACGGTGCCCCCGGGCCCCGGGAGGGACTGCGGGGACGTTCGGCTAACTGCGGGTACGACCTATTTGCCCAATGTGTTCGGTTGAGATCGGAAATTAACCATCATGCGCCCCATAACGCTAGTCCAGCTTGGTGCCCGGTACCTGCGGCGCCTCTTTAATCAGCGCATTGAGTTCGTTCAAAATGGAAACGGGCTGTCGGTCGACGGCGTCCAGATGAAGCGTCGCCACGCGAAGGGGCGGCTGATATTCAAATGAGCCAAGGAGCACGGGCGATCCCAAGAACCGTTCGATTTCGTCTGCAACCGCGTCGGTCTCTTCGGGATCAAGCTCGTCAAAGAGCGCCACGAACATCGGTCCGGTCGAGCGGAACAGACGACCCTTACCGCGCGAACAATCCATGAGGCAGGCGGCGCTCTCCGCCAAAACGCGGTCGCCTGCATCAAAGCCAAAGCGGGCATTGACCTGAGCGATATCGTCGATTTTAATGGCGACCAAGCCCGCCTTGCGCGCGACGCGACGCATTTCGCCAATGGCGTTGACCAGGGCGTGGATGTCGCCCAGGCCGGTCACGGAATCGGTCGTATCTGCCAAGCTGCGGTTGATAATCATGCCCACGTACATGTTGGGCTCGGTATCGGTGCCGTCCAAGCGGTAGCCCGTGCAGTCGCAAAGCACGTATGCTTCGGTGGCATCCATCACGCGATACTGCATGTAGTGGAAGTGCCACGTACCGTTTATCACCATGTCGAGCTCGGCGCGTACGTTGTCGCGGTCCTCGGGGTGAACGCGGGCAAGCCACAAGTCGAGTGAGTTGTAGGGATGCTGGGAGGGCAGGTCAAAATCGCGTACGGCATTAACCGACCATTGTGATTCGCCCGTATCGAGATTGAGGATAAACGGATAGCGCGTCTCGGAGCTCATAGAGATCGCTTGGAATACGCGGTCGTTGCACGGAAGCTGCTCGGCAATTGGGTGTGGCGGCGCGTCATTGTCTTTCGGTTGCTGCACACGATGCATAAGCTTATAGCGATACATCTTGCGATCGGCATCCATCGTCATCTGGCGACGCGTGTCGCCGGCAAGTGGATTGACGCGCGAGCAGCCAAAGCTAAAGCTAGCGATCATGGGCGCCTTGCCACCTGAGCTCGCCTCGATCAGCCCGGCACGTACCTGCTCCAAGCGCTGCTCGAGTTCAGTCTCGTTTGCAGAGAGCGAGATAAGCACAAACTCGTCTCCACCGATACGGAACAGCATCTCATCGTGCTCCATGGTTTCGGAGAGCGTGCGACAGATGCTCAGAATATAGCGATTGCCTTCGGCGTGGCCAAACCTATCATTGCAATGCTTGAGATGGTCGATGTCAATATAGGCGCAGGTGAAGGGGTCGCCTTTGCGCCAGAGCTGCTCGACGTGACGGTCGAGTCCGCCACGGTTGTCCAAGTTGGTGAGCGGATCGATATAGGCGTTGCACTCAAGCAGCTGGCGCTCTTGTTGCAGGATGGCATGCGTCTTTTGCAGTTGCTCACCAACGGCGCGTAGCTCAGCAGGCAGCACGGAAACATCGAGTTCGGCGGTCGAGACACCATTCGCAAGTCGCTGAAGATAGGCAATAATCGATTGCTCGCCCAAGCGATATGACTCGTTCATGATGAATAACCTCCTTGGGCAGAACAACGGTTTGTATCATATCCCCAATTCGGTTTGAATTGGGGATATAAGTTAGCTAATGGAGACAAATGTCCCCTTCGGCGGTGGTGTTTTGCGCGCGAGCGTATTAGTTGTTTTTGCCACCATCGAGCAATGCCTCAAAATCATTCGCCGGCATGGGACGGTAGTAGAGGAAGCCCTGAGCGTAGCGGGCGCCCATTTGGCGTAGCATGTTCGCCTGCTCATTTGTCTCGACGCCTTCGACCACGACGGGCAGATGGAGCGACTGCGCCATCTCGAGCATCGATGACACGATCTGCGCGCTGCGGCCTTGATCGCGGTCGGTGGGCACAAAGGTGCGGTCGAGCTTGATGACGTCGACGTTGACGTTCTTGAGCATCGCGAGCGTGGACTGGCCGGTGCCAAAATCGTCCATATAGGTCGAAAAGCCGCGGGTGTGCAGGTCGGCTGTCAGTTTGTCCACGGCCTCGGACTCCCCCGTATAAGCCGTCTCGGTGATCTCGATACGCATGAGCTCGGGCGGTAGGTTGTATTGGGCGGCGAGCGCCCCCATATGTTCGGCAACGTCGCAGGCAAGGATATCCACGCGCGATACATTAAGCGAGACCGGAACCACGCGAAGTCCTCGATCGATGCGCTCGCGCAGCCACGAGGCGACGCCCTGCCAAATGTACTTGTCGAGCGTCACCACAAAGCCGCTTTCCTCGAGTGCGGGGATAAACGTTGCGGGCGAAATGAGAGAGCCGTCTTTGTCGATCCAGCGTGTGAGCGCCTCGGCGCCAATGATCTCGCCGGTTTCCATATCAACCAGTGGCTGCAGGTAGTAGGTGATGCGGTCGTTTGAGAGCGCATACTGGAACTCGGTGAGGGTGCGGTGAAACGCAACCTCGCGCTTGTATTCCTCGGGGCGAAAGACGGCAATGCGATCCTTAAAGTCGTTTTTCGCGCGCCGATTGGTAAACATGGCCTTGGCCTGTGCATCGATGGTGATTTCCTCGTTGGAGTCGATGGGGTAGACACCCATGGACGGCCAGAAACCTACGCCGTTATCATGCTTGGCCACGGCCTCGCGAACGCGGTTATAGATTTTATGGACGGTGTCGTGCTCAAAGGGGATGAGTACGCAAAAGTCATCTTGGCCCCAGTATCCTGCGACGCCCATGTCGGCATTCTCGATGTCCTTGAGGACCGTGCCCACATCGGCGAGCATGCGGTCGCCCTCGGCCTGTCCGTGCCATTCGTTGAACAGCCGCATGTGTCCCATGTCGACGGTGGCGATACACCAAGCGCCGTCACGCCTTGTCTGGAGAAATGCGTTGGCGCGTCGCATAAACTCGCTGGGTCGATAGAGGCCCGTGAGCGTATCGATGCGTTCGGCGACGGCGCTTTTGCGCTCAATCTCAGGTATGGGAAGGCTGTCGTTGGGAACAAGCCCGCCGGCCGCACGAAGACGACGGTCGAGTTCGCCTAAAACAGCGGTCGCTTGATTGATTAAGCGCTCGTAAAAGGCCGGAACGACGAGGCAGACGGGGGTAATGGTATCGCCCGCGATTTGAACAGGAGCGAAAACGGCTTCTTTAAGATGATGGGTCAGTTGCTCGAATGCCTCGTGGCCCAACTCGTTGCTAAGCACGACGAACTGGGCGTTTCGTGAGCGGAAGACGCGACTCCTGCCGCGGGTGATCGACAACATGCGGCCTGCGTATTCGGCGAGCATGTTGTCGACAGCCTCGGCCCCATAGAGCTCATTGAGCTTTGCCGTGCCGCGAACGCGGACCGCTATAAGCCCCGTCTCGCAACGGTCGCGACGGCAAGCATCGATAGCGTTGATCAGCATGCGCTGCGTTCCGAGGCCCGTAGCGGCGTCGACGGTTTCGGCAAGCGAGTGGTTGACGAGCTCGCCGACATAGAGCGAGGGGGTATTTCCGTCGCCGTCGATACGAAACCCGCGAGCGCGGCAAAGGACGTAGTCGCCCGCGGCATTGCGCATACGGTACTGCATGACGCGGCGGTGTTTGGAGCCGTTGTAGATTTGGTCGATATCGCTGGTATAGGCCTCAAGGTCATCGGGATGGACACGCGTTTTCCAGTAATCGTGGCAGTTGTCGATATGCTCGGAAGGAAGAGCGAGGTCGCGCAAGGCGCCTTGTGACCAAAGGGTGCGATGCTTGTCCAAGTTCTCGATAAAGCAATAACGGCCTTCGTTGAGCATCGAAAAGGCATCGAAAACGCGGTCACTTATTTCGAAGTCGTCGGCGTGGACTTGCACGATATTGCGTCGATCAAGGTGCATGGCATGGCGCAGCTTGTAGTCGTACATGCGATGGTCGGCATCGAGTGTCATGCGATTGGAGGCTTCGCCCAGGGCGGGGTCGGCGTGTGCCACTCCGTAGCTAAACGAGTGGGGCATCTCGGAATCGTTGTTCTTGAGCAGGACCGTTCGGCAGTGTTCCAGACGTTCGGCGAGGTCGTCCTCGGTCGCAATCGTAGATAGGATGGCAAACTCGTCGCCGCCTATGCGAAACGCCGCCTCGTCCACTTTCATATACAGTTTGAGATAGAGGCTTACCTGCAAGATATAGCGGTTGCCCTCGTCATGGCCAAAGACGTCGTTGCAGTGCTTAAGGTTATCGATATCGATGAACGCCATAGTAACGGGGGTATCCTGGTCCCAGAGTTCCTCGAGGGAGCGGGCAAAGCCGCCGCGGTTGCCAAGCCCGGTAAGCTGGTCGGTAAAGGCGGTCCTGATCAGATCGTCCTGACGCTCCAGAAGGTCACGGATGGTCTTTTCGAGCGTTTCGGTATTATTGCTGGCGTTATCCATACTGTAAGCGGCTTTCTGAGGTCGGGGCGGATTGCGTCGGGCGAGCTCGTTGTGCACATGCGTTGCTGCTCAACGCCTTGCGTGTTTCCAAGCCCCCGCCTTGCTGCGTCGTTGGGTTTATTTGTCGGTTCGTGCTCTCGGCTGATAACTACTGAGTAGTATAAACAAGTGTATGGAATTATGTAGGGGTGCCCATGTTGCGGGCGGCCATTATTCGCCAAACGGTAACGCGACGATGTTCGATGAAAATGCGACTGAGACGATATTTGTTGATGGGTATACTTGTTCCGTTTTAAAACGCAGGAACGGAGATGGTCGCATGGCACAGTCAAATATGACGCGCACGGTGGGGCTGGCGCTCGAGGGAGGCGGCTACCGCGGTATGTATACGGCGGGCGTGCTCGACGTTTGGATGGAGCACGGTTTGACCTGCGACCATATGGTGGGCGTCTCGGCGGGCGCGGCATTTGGCTACAACTTTAAATCGCGCCAGATCGGCCGCGCCATTCGCTATAACAAGGCCTATTGCGCCGACAAACGCTATGCGAGCGTGACCAGCTGGCTGCGAACCGGCGATATGTTCAATGCCGATTTTGCCTATCACGAGGTGCCCATCGAGCGCGATCCCATCGACCTGGAGGCGTATCGCGCCTGCCCCATGCGGTTTACGTGCGTGTGTACCGATATCGAGACGGGCAAGGCCGTCTACCACGACCTGCCCTATGGCGACGAGCGGGATATCGAGTGGATCCGGGCATCGTCGGCGATTCCCGTGGCGACGCGTCCCGTTGCTATTGACGGGCATAAGTATCTGGATGGTGGCGTGGCCGATTCTATTCCCAGTGCATGGCTGTTTGCGCAGGGGTATGACCGCAATATCGTGGTGCTCACGCAGCCGGCGGGCTTTGTGAAGCAGCCCAACAGCGTGATGCCCATGCTGCGTCGCGTGTTCCGTCACTATCCGGAGTTTGTCGCAGCGCTTGAGCATCGGCATGAGGTCTACAATGCCACGCTCGATGACCTGGCACGTCGCGAGGCTGCCGGCGAGATCTTTGTGGTGCGGCCGAGCGAATCGGTGAAGGTGCCGTCGCTGTGTCGCGAGCCCGATGAACTTGAACGCATCTACCAGATTGGTCGCCGCGATGCGGAGGCGACCTTGCCGGCGTTGGAATCGTATCTGGCGGGGTAGGGCAAGCTGCCGTGGACTCGGCGGAAAGCGCGTCCCAGAATGAGCGCTCAGAACGGGTTACAGTTTCCCAAGCGGCGGGGTTTCGGAAAGTACGTCCCGGAATATGCGTTCAGACTGGGATGCGGTTTCTCGTTGAGCCTCTATATGGAAAGCGCATCCCGGAATGGAGGTCCAAACTGGGATGCGCTTTCCGCTATTGAAGATATGAGGCTGCGAATCAGCTGTTCGGCCTATGCCTATGCCTGCTGCCAGGTGTCGACGAGCTCCTTGGCCGCGGCGTAGGGATCATCGGCGCTGCAGACGGCGCTCACCACAAAGAAGCCGTCGACGCCGGTGGCCTTAAGCTGCGGCAGGTCGGCCGTCTTGACGCCGCCGCCCACCACGATGGGCACGGGGCTTGCCGCGTGGAGTGCGGCCAGGTCCTCAAAGCTCTTGGTGATGATGGAGCCGTCGGCCGCGCGTCCGCAGTCGCGCTTGGTCTCGGTCTCGTGGAGCGGGCCGATGCCAAGGTAGTCGACCAAACTCATGTCGGCGGTCTTGACGTACTCGAGCATCTCCTCGCAACGGGCCGAAAGGCCCACGATGGCATCGGGGCCCAAAAGTTTGCGGCAGACCTCGACGGGAATATCGCTCTGGCCCACGTGCACGCCGTCGACAGCAATGCCCTGCTCGCGCGCGGCGAGTACGCAGTCCAGGCGGTCGTCGATCAGCAAAGCGACCTGACCGGTCTTGCCAGCCTGTGCGATTGCCTGCGCGGCGTCGCCGGTCAGCGCGATGATCTCGCGGGCGCTTGCCACCTTGGAGCGCACCTGGATGCAGGTAAAGCCGGCATCGAGTGCCTGGGCCACCACATCGCCCACGGGGCGCCCGAGCGTGTTTTCGGGGCCGAGTACCAGATAGGCCGAGATATCAAGGTTGTCGCGGATGCTCATCGTGCTTCCTCCTGCTTTTTGATCTGTGCTTCCATGCGCTCGAGTTTGCCGGTCATGGTGTCGGTAAATCCGGGTCGAATATCGGCTTTGAGCACAACTTCGGTGCGGATGCCCTTGCTCGCCAACACAAAGGTCGCGTCGCGCACGACCTGCATGACCTCGTCCCAGTCGCCCTCGATCTCGGTGAACATCGAGGTGGTGCGGTTGGGAAGGCCGCTCTCGCGAATGACGCGCACGACCTCGGCGACCTCGGCGGACAGCTCGTCGCCGGTGCCGCATGGGGCGATGGCCACGGCGACGAGCGTGTTCATGCCGGCATTGGTTGCGGGTTCGGACATGGCTTATGCCTCCTCGAGCTCGAGTCGGTTGTCGGCAATATCCTGGGCGGTTGCGCGGTAGAGCTCGTCGATAAAGGCGACCTTAAAGCTTGCCGGGGCATCGGCGACGGCGGCGGCACGCGTGCCGGCAACGTTGTAGACGGCGGTGCCGCAGACTGCTGCCGTAAACGGATCGGTAGCACAGGCGTACACGGCCAGCACGCCGCCCTGCGAGCAACCGCAGCCGGTGATCTTGGACATGAGCGGGCTGCCGCCGTGGGATTTGGCCACGGTCGTGCCGTCGGTAATCAGGTCGACTTCGCCCGAGACCACAACGGCGCCGCCGGTGTAGCGAGCGAGCGCCACGGCGGCGCCGCGGGCGGCGTCGACCGTGTCGGTGGTATCGACACCACGTACGCGGCTCAGATCGGCCGACTCGCCCTCAAGACCCCACAGGCCGGAGAGTGCGATGATCTCGGAGGCGTTGCCGCGTACGATGGCGGGCTTGTACTGCTTGAGCTCGTTTACCAGCTGGGTGCGCAGGCCACCGATGCCCAGACCCACCGGATCGAGCACCCAGGGCTTGCCGGCGTCGTGTGCCGCCTTGGCCGCGCGGGGAATCGTCTGCTCGTAGATGGGGAAGAGCGTGCCCATGTTGAGATAGATGGCGCCGCCGCCGGCAACGAGCGCCTCGCCCTCGTCGGGCAGATAGACCATGGCGGCCGAACCGCCCACGGCGAGCTGCGCGTTGGCGACAAAGTCGATCGTCACCGTGTTGGTGATGGAGCCGGCCATCGGATTGGTGGCTCGAATCTCCTCTACGGCCTTGACCATATGTTGCTTAAGCTGTTCCGAATCAATCACTGCACATGCCTCCTTGGCATAGAAAAGGGGCGCTGTGCATAGACAGCGCCCCTGTAAAGGCGGCATGCTCCCTACGCCAGCATTAACTGACAGGTTCAAAGGATTGGGCCCTATGCCCTCTCAGCCTTGTGGTTTGCACCGCCGGCACTCCCGCATCGAATCTGTTGTTCCCTATACTAGCGCACCTGCCAATATGGGACAGGTTTATTTTGGCAGGTGGCAACAGGGGCGCTGCATTTTCCCAGATAAAACCTGCCAAGATAAACCTGTCCCTTATTGGCAGGTCGTTACAATAGACGGGATAAAGAATGACCGAGGGGACCTTATGATCAAACTTGTGCTGACCGATATGGACGATACGCTGATTCCTGCTGGACACGATGGCGCCAGCGACTGCGCCATCGAGGGCATTCATGCCATGCAGGCGGCGGGCCTGCATTTTGGCCCGGTTTCGGGTCGCCAGCCGTCCGCGATGAGCTGGATGTTCCGCAATCGCTCCGAGTGCTTCTCGACCGGTGCGTTTTGCAACGGCCAGGTGATGTTTGTCGATGGCGAGGCGGTTGCCTCGCGCGCAACTGATAACGATGCCCTTATGCGCCTGGCCGACTACCTGGAGCAAGAGACCGACGATACCTATTTGAAGGTCTACCGTCTGGGTGATGACTTTTGGGACAACGACGCCTATTGCGTGACAAGCGATCCCGAGCGTGTGCGTCACGCCATGGAGTCAGGCGGCAACGCGTGGCTCAAGGGCGAAGAGGCTCCCTGTCGCCCTGTCGTTGACGATGCCCCGGTATACAAGGCGAATATCTGGAGTGCCCGTTCGCGCGAGGAGCTCGCCGAGCTGCGCGAGCGTGTTGCCGCCGAGGTGCCGGAGCTCTCGCTCGTGTTTCCCAACAACCGCGTGCGCCTGTTCGACGTTCTTCCGACCGGCTGGGACAAGGGCTGTGCTGCGCTGGAGCTGGCGCGCGCTTTGGGCCTGACGCCCGACGAGGTGGCCGTATTCGGCGATTCCGATAACGATTTGCCCATGATCGATGCCGTTCCCAATTCCGTTGCAGTCGCCAATGCCAACGAGGCCGTCACGGCTGCCGCGCGCTGGCATATCGGCGCTGCGGCAGATGATGCGGTTGCCGGGGCTCTGCATCAGATTGCCGCCTGCGCCGCGACGGGGGAGATGCCGTCGTTTATGCGTCAGATGGACGCGACGGGTTTCGACGTCACGAACGTCTAGGGAGAAAGCCATGAAGCTCCAGCAGCTCAGATATGTCGTCAAAGTTGCCGAATGCGGCAGCATCACCGAGGCCTCGCGCCGGCTCTTTGTGTCGCAGCCTTCGATTACCGCGTCGATCCGCGATCTCGAAAACGAGATGGGTGTGCACATCTTTGAGCGCACCAACAAGGGCGTCATTGTGTCCGAGGAGGGCGAGACCTTCTTGGGCTATGCGCGCCAGGTACTCGACCAGGCCGACCTGCTCGAGGGCAAGTACAAAGGCACGTCCGAGCAGGTGCCGCACTTTAGTGTGAGCTGCCAGCATTATTCCTTTGCCGTTAATGCGTTTGTCGATGTAATCCGCGAGTTCGATGCCGCGCGCTACGACTTTACCCTACGCGAGGAGCAGACCCACGAGATTATCGAGGATGTCGCGCACATGAAAAGCGAGCTGGGCATCCTATATCTGTCCGAGCACAACCGCGAGGTCATCGAGCGCATGCTGGTGGCCAACGAGCTCGTGTTCGAAGGGCTCTTCTGCGCCACGCCGCATGTCTTCGTCTGCGCCGACCATCCGTTGGCGGACCGCTCCAGCGTGACGCTAGAGGATCTGGAAGACTACCCGTTCCTGTCCTATGAGCAGGGCAGCTATAACTCGTTTTATTATTCTGAGGAGCTGACCTCGACCTTTGAGCGTCGCAAGAATATCCGCGTGCGCGACCGTGCGACGCTGTTCAACCTAGCTATGGGCCTTAACGGTTACACGGTGTGTTCGGGCGTGATCAGCCATGAACTTAACGGCCCCGGTATTATCTCGATTCCGCTCGATGTAGACGAGTACATGGAGATTGGCATCATCACGCGCAAGAACACGACACTTACGCGCTACGGGCAGGCCTATATCGAAGCGATTCGTCAGCACATCTAGACTGCTGCGTTCTGCGCGGGTCAAATCTCTTTATGGCAGTCCAAACTGATATAGGAAGCATCTATATCAAACTGTTATAAACATATATTTTACGATGTCCATATGAGCGCTCATACTCTGTCCCAGTAAAGCAACCAATGCAAAGGGAGATATCTATGAGCACTTCGATTCAACCGAACGCGCCGTTTCGTGCCGATATCGTCGGCAGTTTTCTTCGTCCGCAGGCTGTAAAGGACGCCCGTGCCGCCTATGTCGCGGGTAAACTCGACGCTTCCGGCCTTAAGGCCGTCGAGGACGAGGCCATCCGCGACTTAGTGGCCAAGCAGAAGGCTGCCGGCCTGCAGGTGATTACCGATGGCGAGTTCCGCCGCAGCTACTGGCACCTCGATTTTATGTGGGGGCTGAACGGCGTCGAGCGTCGCACCTCGCGTACAGGCTATATGTTCCACGATGAGGAGACTACCGCCGACACTGCCGTGGTAACCGGTCCCATTAACGGCGAGAATCATCCGTTCGTCGAGCACTTCAAATTTGTCAAGGCGCTCGAGGGGGAGGGCCAGATTGCGCGCCAGACCATTCCGGCACCGATCCAGACGTTCTCCGAAGTCACGCTCGACCGCTGCGATGGCCAGCAGGAGAGTCTGCACGCCGTCTACAAGACCGACGAAGAGCTCGCCGATGCCATTGCCGCAGCATACCGCACCGTGATTGCCGACCTGTATGCCGCGGGCTGCCGCAACATCCAGTTTGATGACTGTACCTGGGGTATCTACTGCGACACCGATTTCGTGGCAAAGACCGGTATGAGCCCGGTTGACCTGCAAAAGGTGAGTGAGCTGGGCGTGGCGCTCAACAACGCCGCCATCGAGGGCAAGCCCGACGATCTGGCTATCAACACGCATGTATGCCGCGGCAACTACCACTCCACCTACGCTTTTGAGGGCGGCTACGACCCCATCGCGCCGTACCTGTTTGCGCATGAGGACGTTGACGCGTTCTATCTGGAGTTCGACACGCCCCGCGCCGGTGGTTTTGAGCCGCTCAAGTACGTTGCTCCCGGCAAGAAGGTCGTGCTGGGCTTGGTGACCACCAAGGCGGCAGAGCTCGAGAACGAGGATGTTATCGTCGAGCGCATCCGCGAGGCGGCAAAGTACGTGCCGCTCGAGAACCTGTATCTGTCTCCGCAGTGTGGCTTTGCCAGCTGCGAGATTGGCAATAAGCTGACCGAGGACGAGCAGTGGGCAAAGATTGCGCTGGTCAGGCGTATTGCCGAGCGCGTTTGGAAATAGCGCTAGCGTTTGCAGGTGGCGGCGCGTGCGAGGTACTGCATATCGCGTACAATGGTTCGGATCGTATCGTTCGGGCAGGTTATCCGATATGCCTGATCGCCCTTCCATTCGAAAGGACTTCCATGTCCCAATCCTCGACGCCCGCCGTCACCGATGCCATCTACGATGCATCGTCGCTCGGCCGCCCACGCATGTTCGTGTTGGGTTTGCAACACATGTTTGCGATGTTCGGAGCCACGGTGCTCGTGCCCGTGCTCACCGGCCTTTCCGTTTCGACGACGCTTCTGTTCGCCGGCATCGGCACACTGCTGTTTCATTTTCTATCGCGCGGTAAGGTGCCCGCGTTCCTGGGCTCGTCGTTTGCCTTTATCGCGGGTTATGCCGCCATTGCACCCAACGGCGAGGCCGAGCTTTTGCCCTACGCTTGTCTGGGCGTTGCCTGCGCCGGCCTGCTCTATCCGGTGCTGGCAGCGCTGTTCCGCGCCTTTGGCGCCAAGCGCGTCATGCGCTTCTTCCCGCCGGTGGTGACCGGTCCCATCGTCATTTCCATCGGCCTGATCTTGGCAAGCTCTGCTATCGCCAACTGCCAGACCAACTGGTTTGTTGCTGCTATTGCCGTTGCCGTGATCATCATCTGCAACATTTGGGGCCGCGGCATGGTCAAGATCGTGCCGATTCTGCTGGGCGTTGTGGTGAGCTATGCCGTTGCGGCGGTGCTGGGCGAGGTTGATTTTTCGGGGGTTGCCGCCGCGCCGTGGGTCGGTCTACCTGTCGTGTGGGACAACACCGTGTTCGCGCTCTTTGGACCGCAGTTCGATAGCGGTCTTGCCACGACGGCCATCATCACCATCATGCCGCTGGCCTTCGCGACCATGATCGAGCATATCGGCGATATCTCTGCTATCGGTTCGACTTGCGAGTGCAACTACATTGCCGATCCCGGTCTGCATCGCACGCTGCTCGGCGACGGCCTTGCCACGATTCTGGCTTCGCTCTTTGGCGCTCCGGCCAACACTACGTATGGTGAGAACACCGGCGTGCTCGCCCTGACGCGCGTGTTCGACCCGCGCGTAATTCGAATTGCCGCGTGTTGCGCCATCGTGCTTTCGTTCTGCCCCAAGTTCGCGGCTGTCATTGCGGCCATGCCGGCGTGTGTGATCGGCGGTGTGTCGCTCGTGCTCTACGGCATGATCAGCGCTGTGGGCGTCCGCAACCTCATCGAGAACCAGGTCGATTTCCAGAACAACCGCAACGTGCTGGTTGCCGCGCTGGTGCTCGTGCTTTCGCTCGGCATCGCGTACAGCACCGCCGGCGCCATCGTGTTGGAGCTCGGCGGCGTGACGATTTCGCTGTCCGGCATTGCCGTGGGCTCACTGGTGGGCATTGTGCTCAACGCCATCCTGCCGGGTAACGACTTTGAGTTTGATGTCTCCGAGCTTGAGGAGGCTGCTGAGTAGCAGCTGCGTTCAGCTAAAACAAGATATGGTGCCCATGCGTATATGCGTGTGGGCACCATTTTTAATGTGTCAGTATCCAGTGGATGCCGCGGGCCATGCGTAAGTCGGTTTGGGCAAAGTGATTGCCGGGGTTGAGCTCCAGCGTTGTTGGAATGCCGCGCTCGACGAGCAACGCTTCCATCGCGCGTGTGTCGTCGAGTACATGCCGCATCATGCGGTTGGGCGTCTTGGTTTCCTTTTTGCCGAGTGACAGGTAGACGGCTTGCGGGCTGCCGGCAAAAGGGGCCGTGCTGGCACGGTCGACAAAGTCGGGAAACCATAGCGACCCCGATGCGCTCGCGGCGCGGTCAAAGGCGTCGGTTTGCCAGAGGGACCAGAGTGCGAAGAGGCCCGCGAGCGAGTAACCGGCAATGCCGCGCCGGGTGGGCGGCTGAGGAAGCGACGACTCGACCTGGGGGATTATCTGATTCAGCAGCTCATCAAGAAAATCGGCAGCTTGGCCGCCGAAAGGCTCGGCATCGCGTACGGTCCCGTCGCATGCCCAGGGGCTCAGCTCGCGATTCCAATCGAGCCCGCCAATGGTGACGAGGGCGAATGGCGGACAGTCGAGCTCTCGGCAACACTTATAAACCTCGCTGCCGTCGCCCACGACCACAGGAAGGTAGATGACAGGCGCGCTTTCCGTATGATTCGAATAAACGGTTATCTGCTTTTGATGCGCTTCCATGACGGGCTTCTCTCAGTGTTGTGATATCGGCAGCCCCAATTGTCGCACGCCAGCGTATGCCGGTTGGGCTAGACCAAAGACAATCTCGTGCATCCCCTGCGGACGCATATGGAAAACGCCACCGCCGGAGGGGAGCTCGGCGGTGGCGTTGTTAAACGGTGCTGGGGCTCGGGGCCTTCGCGGGAGCTGCCATGTGCGCAGATGCGTCTAAGAACGCTTACGGCTCGCCATGGTGCCTGCGGCGATAGCGGCTGTTCCCGCAAGG
>DXLV01000009.1:14112-22585 GCA_019414545.1 Collinsella sp.
CCGCAAGGACGGTTGCCACGATGGCCGCACCCGAGGTGTCGCCGGTTGCCGCGAGCACGCCGGTAGTCTTGGCTTTCGTGGTTGAAGCCGCAACGGCCTTGGTCGGCTTTGAGCCCTCAGGCTTGGGGTTCTGCTTGGACTCCGCGGGCTTGCTTTCTGCGGGCTTGGTCTCGTCGGGCTTGGGGTCTTCCGGCTTGGCTACCTCGGGAGGTGCGATGGTCGTACTTTTGGCGACTGCTTTGATATAGAGGGAGTCGACCGTGGCGTCGCCCGTGCCGATGGCTTGGCCTGCCTCGTAGATGCCGTCACGGAGCTTGCGATAGTCAATGATCTTGCCGCCTTCGGGCGTCTGGATGGCGGCGTTCTCAATCTTGATGGTGCCGATTGTCTTGCCGTCAGCGCTCATGGCACGGGCAAAGATTGCCGCTGTATCTCCTTCGGCCGTTACCTTGCTGCGGATGATCGAGATGACTGCGGGTGTGACGCCCTCGCTGGTCTGGGCGATGATGCCGATGTTCTCGCCTTGGGGTTCGCGCCTCGTCTCGCCATCTTGGTTTTCGCTGTAGGGGATGGGGCCGTCGCCGTTCTCGACATAGCGGGCTATGGCCTTGACAACGGAGTCGCTGATGTAGATGTGGCCGCCCTTCTCGTTGGGTCGATCGTTTCTGGTGGAGAATGCAGCCGAAACCTCGCCTTCCGCAAACGCGTCCACGGTGGAGCCGTTCTTGACGACGATGTCGTCCTGGTAGGTGAAGAGGGCGTTGGCGCCACCGTATCTGCCTTTACTTGCACGGACCGTCACGTTTGCATGATCGAGGGTGATGCCCTTGTGGGCATAGACGCCATATTCAACACCGTTTACGTTGAGGGAGGCGTTTGTGGCTGCGAGGCTGCCCTTGGCCTCGACGGCAGCGTCTTTCTCGGAGCTTGCCTTGACCTGGCCGCCGTCCGAGATGTTGATATTGCCGCCGCTCCAAAGGGCCTCACCATCGGCTGAGCTTGCCTCGACCGTCCCGCCACCCTTGATGGTGAGGTTCTTGTCGGCTCCAATACCCTTGTCCTTGGTAGCCCTGGCGGTGACGGCTCCGCTGTCGTCAATCGTGATATTGCCGTTTGCCCTGATGCCATCCGATGCACCCGTGGCGTTGACGTTGCCCGAACCTTTGATAGCGAGATCACCTCCGGCATTGATGGCATCAAACCCAGTGCTCGTGGCGTTGACGGATCCGGCTCCGTCGATGTTGATATTACCCGTGGAGAGGATAGCGTCCTCAGTAGATGTCACGCTGAGCGTGCCGCCCTCGTCGCCTTGGATATTGAGCTCGGCATTCTCGTTAGTGCCATGAGAAACGTTGATGCTTTCGATCCATTCGGCAGTGACGATGTTGGTTCCCGAGTAATTCACGTTGAGCTTGCCTGCGGCCTGGATCTCGCCGCCGTTATAGTTGTTGAGCTTCAAGTCGTCGGCGCCGTTCCACGACCAGGTACCGGCCTCGTCGCTCGCCGCGGTGTTGTACTTGTTGCCGCCGACCTTGACCCATTCCGCTGCGAGCGAGACGCTCGGCATGAGCAGCGAGCTCACCGTGAGCGCGCACACGGCGCCCACGACGATGCGGCGCGTCACGCGGCGCCAGCTGCCGTGCGCGAGTCCTATGCGATGGCGAACGTCGGGTTCGGCAACATGGGTTCCGGCGGTAGTGTCATTGCGTTTGGGGGTCGTGAACAAGGCTGCCATGGTTGCTCCCGTTCTCATAGGGCCTATACGACTAGATTCAGCGTATCTGCTGGATGTTGCCGGCGGTAGTGCCGTTTGGAGGGCAAAATGGCCAAAATTGGGGAGAAATAGGCCGCACGCCGGCGCAGGGACCGGCGCTAAAAGAAAAGCGCGGGGCCGCATGGCGACTCCGCGCTTTATTGTTCAGCTTTTGCAGCCTTGCCCTTACGCTACGAAGAAGTAGACGAGGAAGGCAAGGGCCGCGATCCACCCGTCCCGTGCGAAAAAGTGTTTACGAGCGCTTGCGGCTCACCACGGCGCCCGCGGCGATGGCGGCTGTTCCCGCAAGGGCGGCTGCCACGATGGCTGCGCTCGAGGCGTCGCCGGTTGCTGCGAGTTTGCCGGCGATCTTGGCTCCCGTGGCTGCAACTGCAACGGTCTTGGTCGTCTTCGTGCCCTCGGACTTGGAACCCTCGGGCTTGGTCTCGCCTGGCTTCTCCTCGGGTTTGATCTCCTCGGGAGGCGCGATGACCGTGCTCTTGGCGACAGCTTCGTTATAGGGGGAGTCGATCACAGCGTCGCCCGTGTCGATGGTTTGACCTACCACGTAGAAGATGCCGTCATCGAGTTCTTCCTTGTTGCGATAGCCAATGATCTTGCCGCCTGTGGGCGTCTGGATGGGAGCGCCTTCGATCTCGATGGTGTCGATTGTCTCGCCGTCCGCGCTCACGGCAAGGGCGAAGATTGCCGCCGTGTCTCCCTCAGCTGTGACCTTACTGCGGACAATCGAGATGGTCGCGGGCGTGATGTCCTCCTTGGTCCGGGCAAAGATGCCGATGTTCACGCCCCTATGCTCGGGAATGACCGCGCCACTTTGGTCGTTGCTGTAGTGATCGGGGCCGTCGCTACCGGACTCGACATAGCGGGCTATAGCCTTGACAACGGAGTCACTAATGTAGATGTGACCACCCGCTTCGTTGGGGTAGTAGTTTCTGGTGGAGATTGCGGTCGAGAACTGGCCTTCTGCGAACGCATCCACGATCGAGCCGTTCTTGATGACGATGTCGTCCTCGTCGGTGAAGAGGGCGCTGGCTTCATCGTTCCCTGCACTTGCACGGACCGTTACGGTTGCGCCATCGAACGTGATGCCCTTGTAGACATAGATGCCATACCCAACGCCACTTGCGTTGAGGGAAGCGTTCGTGACCGTGAGGCTGTTTTTACCGTCGATGGCGGCGTCTTCCTCGGAGCTTGCCTTGACCTGGCTGCCACCCGAGATCTCGATGTTGCCGTCGGCCCAAATCGCATTGTCTTTGATAGAGCTTGCCTCTACCTTGCCGCCGCCCTTTATGATGAGGTTCTCGTTAGCATCGATACCCTGATCCTCGGTGGCCTTGGCGGTGACGGTTCCGCTGTTGTCGATCGTGATGTTGCCGTCGGCCCTGATGCCATCCGAATCGCCCGTGGCGTTAACGTTTCCCGAGCCCTTGATGGTGACATCGCCCCCGGCATCGATGGCATCGTGCTCGGTGCTCGTGGCGTTGACAGTGCCAGCGCCGTCGATGTTGATGCTGCCGACGGAAGTGATGGCGTCACGAGAAGATGTCACGTTGAGCGTGCTGGACGCGTCGCCCTGAATATTAAGCTCGGCGTTCTCGTTCGCGCCATCCTTAACCTTGATGCCGCGGCCGTCGCCGTTAGTGACGATGTTGTCGCCCTCGTAGCTCACGTTGAGCTTGCCCACTGCCTCGATCGCGCCGCCGTTATAGCCGTTGAGCTTCATATCGTCGGCGCCGTCCCAGGCCCAGGTGCCGGCCTCGTCGCTCGCCGCGGTGCCGGCGTTGTACTGGGTGCCGCCGACGTCCACCCACTCGGCCGCGAGCGAGACGCTCGGCATGAGCAACGAGCTCACCGTGAGCGCGCAGGCCAGGCCGCAGACGATGCGGCGCGTCACGCGACGCCAGCTTCCGTGTGCGAGCAGCGTGCGACGGCGCACGTCGGGCTCGACAAAATGGGCTCCAGAGGTTTTGTCATTGCGCTTGGGGGTCGTGAACAAGGCGACCATGGTTACTCCCATCCTCATAGGGCCTATGCGATTAAGCCCAGCATATCTGCAGGATGTAGCCGGCGGTAGTGCCGTTTGGAGGGCAAAATGTCCAAAACTTGGGAAGCAAAACATCGCGCGTCTGTGCGTTGCCTGGCTTTAAAAGAAAAGCGCGGAGCCGCTCGATGCGACTCCGCGCTTTGGTGTTCTGCTTTGGCAGCTTTGCCGCTACGCTACGAAGAAGTAGACGAGGAAGGCGAGGGCTGCGATCCACATGAGCGGCTTGATCTTGGAGGCCTCGCCCTTAAAGAGCGCGACGATCACGTAGGCGATAAAGCCCAGGCCAATGCCGGCAGAGATGGAGTAGGTGAAGGGCACGCCGGCGACAATCATGAACGCCGGGAAACCCTGCGACACGTCGGACCAGTCGATCTCGGAGGCCTCGCTCATCATGAGGTAGCCGACGTAGACCAGAGCACCGCAGGTGGCGGCGCTGGAAACGATGGTGACGATGGGGGAGAAGAACGCGGCGAGAATGAACAGCACGCCGGTGGTGACGGAGGTGAGGCCCGTGCGGCCACCGTCGGCAGCGCCAGAGGTGGACTCGACGAAGGTGGTGATGGAGGAGACGCCCATAAAGCCACCGGCAGCAGCGGCCACGGAGTCGACGACCAGGATGGGACGGATGTCCTCGACATTGCCGTCCTCAGTCAAGAACTCTCCCTGCTTGGCGACGGCCATCGCGGTGCCCATGGTGTCGAAGAAGTCGCTCATGAGCAGCGAGAAGGCAACGACGAGCAGCATCGGGTCGGTCAGAACCTTCACGATGGCCATGTTGCCATCAGCGGTGCTGGCAAACGGGGCGCCAAAGGTCGAGAAGTCGAGCGGAGCGATGAGGCCCTCGGGCGCATGGGTGACGCCCAGCGGGATACCGGCGATAACGGCGACGATGATGCCGATGAGCAGCGAGCCCGGCACGTTGCGGGAAGCCAGGGCAACCGTCACGACGATGGAGATGATGCCGACGATAAAGGTGGGGGAGGCGATGTCGCCCAGGCCGACGAGCGTACCGGCGCCAGCGGTGATGATGCCGGCGTCGCACAGGCCGATCATGGCGATGAACAGGCCCAAGCCAACCGAGATGGCGTGGCGCAGGACCACGGGGATGGCGTCCATAATGGCCTCGCGCAGGCCGCACAGGACGAGCAGCAAGATGACGATACCCTCGAGGAAGATAACGCTCATGGCAACGTGCCAGTCGCCGCCGCACATGGTGGTGGCGATGCCCGCGATCATGGCGTTGATGCCCAGGCCCGAAGCGCAGGCGAGCGGGCGGTTGGCGAAGATGCCCATGCAGATGGTCATGATGCCGGCGCCCAGGCAGGTGGCGCAGGCGAGCGCTCCCGCATCGATGCCGGCGCCCGAGAGCACCGCGGGGTTGACGGCGATGATGTAGGCCATCGCCAGGAATGTTGTCAGTCCAGCGCGAAGTTCGGTCCCGATTGTGGACTTGCGCTCACTGACGTGAAAAAGTTCGTCCATGCATACCCTTTCCTTGTTCGGCCCCGAGTTTAGGCCGATTGACACGAACGCTCCCACTATAGCCCCTTTACGACGCTGTTGTTCCTCGCATGTTGATGTTCGGCGCTTTGTGACAGACGGACGGTATTTTTCGCATGAAAATGTGTGGGTACCGTATACTTAAGCGGTTACAACGACCCCTATGGAGGAACGTATGATTAAAGAGCTCTGCCACGACGAGGCTATTCTGTCCCAGCGTTGCGAGGTTGCGACCGTCGAGGACGAGTCGGTTGCTCAGGACCTGATCGATACCATTAAGTCGCTCGACGATGCCGGCTGCCTTGCCGCTAACCAGATTGGCGTTACCAAGAAGGTCTGCGTCTACCTGGACGACGCCGGCGAGCCCCACGTGCTCTACAACCCCCGTCTGGTGTTTGGCTTGGGCGCCAGCAAGATGGAGGAGAGCTGCCTGACGCACGAGGAGGTCACCAAGTCCACGCGCTATATCAAGTGCAAGGTCGCTTATGACGTGATCGTCGACGGCAAGATGCGCGAGCGCAAGCAGGACTTCGTCGGCTTCGAGGCGCAGATGATCCAGCATATGATCGACCACTGTCTAGGCAAGCTTGTCTAGGGTGACCACAGCACCACACCTCGCCGCTCACTCGTCGCTTGCGTACCATTAGTACGCGGCGCTCCTCGTTCGGGGCGATCTGTGGCACTGTGGCACCCTAGACCGACCTGTTAGGGTGACTTTATTACGTTCATATGTGGTTTTTGGTCCGGGCGTGACATTGTTGTCATGTCCGGGCTTTTGTGTTTAGCGCCTCTTTGTTTGGTGACAATAACCTTAGCTAGAACGTAAAGCTGGGAGGCGCTATGTGTACGAGCATTCGATTTACCGATAATTCCGGCCACATGTATCTGGGCCGCAACCTCGACTGGAGCTTTGACTACGGCCAACAGGTTCGCGTGATGCCGCGCGGGTTTCACATTCCGTATTCGTTTATCGACGACGCGACAGCGGCACACGCGGTGATCGGTATGTGCATCGATTACAAGAACTACCCCATGTTTTTCGATTGCGGTAACGATGCGGGTCTGGCTGTGGCGGGGCTCAACTTTCCCGGCTATGCCGAGTATGCCGAGGGGCCGGTTGATGGAAAGACCAATATCGCGGCCTATGAGTTTCCCCTGTGGGTGGCAGCGACGTTCTCGACGGTCGATGAGGTCGAGGCCGCGCTGCGCGACACGGTGATTGTTGCCAAATCCGCAGGAGAGGGGCTGGGCGTGTCGCTGCTCCATTGGATTATCGGCGACAGCCAGCGCAGCATCGTGGTCGAGATGATGGCTGACGGCCTGCATGTATACGACGATCCGGTCGACACCCTTGCCAACCAGCCGACCTTCCCGTGGCACATGGAAAACCTGCGCACCTATATCACCGCCACAAGCGATTTTCCGCAGACGGCGACATGGCGTGGCGCCGAGCTTAAGCCCTATGGAGCCGGTGCCGGCATGCGCGGCATTCCGGGCGATTGCTATTCGCCGAGCCGTTTTGTAAAGGCGGCGTACCTCAATGCCAATTACCCGCAAAAGGAGAGCGAGACCGAAAACGTCGTTCGCATGTTCCGCTCGCTCGAGGGCGTGGTGATGATTGAGGGGGCGTCCAGGATGGGCGATGGCAAGTTCGAGAAGACTATCTATACCGGATGCTTTAGCGCGCGCACGGGCAATTATTACTACGCGATGTATGGGGATCCGTCGATTCGCTACGTGAGCCTGATGGATGCCGAGGGCGCGAGCCCCGATAGGCTCGTGGTTCCCGAGCCGCGTCGTTCGTAGCCGTTAGCTTTACCGCAATGCAAAGCGGCCCTGCGTCTCTCGTGAGGTGCAGGGCCGCTGTCGTTGATTTGTGGCGTCGCTAGAAGTTGGCGTCGTTGAGTTGTTCGTTCTCGAGGCCGTCGAGCTGTTGCTGTTCGGGCGTATCGGCGACGCTCTCGAGCAGCTCGGTGGGATCGACGTTCATGTCCCTACCGGCTTCGTTGCCGTTGACCAAGTCGTCCGAGAAGATGTCGACTTCCATTTCCTCGGCCTCTTCGATCTGAACCTCGAGCGGCACCTGGGTGCGCACGAGCTTAACGGCCGGGCGCATGCGGGCAAACAGCGGCACGTACTCGATGATGATGGCCGAGTTCTCAAGACCGTACCAGCGTGCCGGGCTTCCGCAGGCGCGGCGGACGGCGTACTTGATGGCCATCACGCGGTGATCGTTGCGGTTGATGTCCGTTTCAGGGGCAAGCATCTTGCGCAGCATGCAAAAGCGGAAGTCACCCACGTTGCCGCGGGTCTCGTAGATGGAGTAGGTGTGATGTTGCGGCGGCAGCTCGCCCGATGCCATCAGGTCGCCGACGATCTGACGCAGATAGGCGTTGACGCGCTGGTTGACCTTAAAGCCTAGGTCCAGGCGCACGCGGAACAAAAAGTCCGTGCCAAAGGTCTCGACGGAATACTCGTGCGTATAGGGCTCATCGGTGACATGCACGTTAATGAACCAATATGCCTTGGCGCGCTTGGGATGCTTGTCCAGGATGGAATAGAGCACGTCGCGGTCGAGTGTGAGCGGATCGGGGCTGTTGGTGAGGAACACCAGGTTGTCGGCGAGCACGGGATAGGTCTCGTCGTTGCGCAGGCGGTTGAGCTGATCGATGTACTTGGAGACGGGCAACAGGATCGTCTGCGTGCGTTCGATGGCGGTGCCGCGGCGCCACACGTACATAAGGCCGAACAGCAGTGCGGCCAGGAAGATCATGACGTAGCCGCCGTCAAAGAACATGGTGAGGCACGAGGCGAAAAAGCACAGCTCAATGGCACCAAAGA
This sequence comes from Collinsella sp., assembly GCA_019414545.1. GTDB lineage: Bacteria > Actinomycetota > Coriobacteriia > Coriobacteriales > Coriobacteriaceae > Collinsella. Next base: position 22,272 of record DXLV01000009.1, read on the forward strand.
GCAGGGCGAAGACGCAGGCACCCAGCTTGTGCTTGAGGATGCCGGCGATGTAGCTCGTCAAAAGCGTCGTGGTCATGAGCATGGTCACGGTAATGGCGAGGCCATAGGCGCTCTCCATGCGCTCGGAGTTCTGGAACAGCAGCACGATGAAGATGCAGCCGACCCACATGATGTTGTTGACGAGCGGAATATAGAGCTGCCCCTTGGTGTCGCTGGGGTAGTGGATGCGCAGATGCGGCATGAGATTGAGACGGGTTGCCTCGGATACCAGCGAGAACGAGCCGGTGATGAGCGCCTGCGAGGCAATGATGGCC
>DXLV01000009.1:22595-33439 GCA_019414545.1 Collinsella sp.
ATATAGAACGGGTTGACGATATCCATCGCGAGCATCTGGGGGTTGGAGTTATTGGCGAGCAGCCAAGCTCCTTGACCCAGATAGTTGAGGATAAGGGCCGCCTTAACAAACGGCCAGGATGCATAGATGTTTGCCTTGCCCACGTGGCCCATATCCGAGTAGAGGGCCTCGGCGCCGGTCGTCGACAGAAAGACGAAGCCGAGCACCATGATGCCCGAGTGGTTGATGGGCGAGAATAGGAACATGATGCCGCGGATGGGGTTGAGTGCGCGTAGGATGGACAGGTTGCCGAGCATGTTGAACAGGCCGGCGCCCGCCAGGAACAGGAACCATAGCGTCATGAGCGGGCCGAACAGCTTGCCGATCGACGAAGTGCCGGCGCGCTGCATGGCAAACAGGCCGCAGATAATGATGATGGTGATGATGATGACGTTGGTCTGGCCGTCACCCAAAAGCGCATGGCCCCACTCGATAGTGCGCAAGCCCTCGATGGCCGTGGTAACCGTGACGGCGGGGGTGAGGATGCCGTCGGCGAGCAGCGCCGCGCCGCCGATCATGGCGGGAAGGATCAGCCACGGCGCCACTTTGCGCACCAAGCTAAACAGTGCGAAGATGCCGCCCTCGTTGTGGTTATCGGCCTTCATGGCGATAACCACGTACTTGACCGTGGTCACGAGCGTCATGGTCCAGATGACGAGCGAGAGTGCGCCCAAAATCATGTCCTCGCTGACGGTGCCGATGCCGCCGTTGTTGGCGACGATTGATTTCATGGTGTACATAGGGCTCGTGCCGATGTCGCCGTATACGACGCCGAGCGTTACGAGCAGCATGCCAGCGGAGAGGGGGATGGCTCCGTGCCCGCCTTGCCCGCGCTGGTCTTGGAGGTTTGCCTCCAGTTTGTTGTGTGCCACGAGGACTCCCTTAGACATCCGGTTATCTGTCTAGGACAAAAAACTTTATGCCGTCTTTATACATACAAGAGCAGTTTGGCACATCGGGTTATTTTAGACAATAATCCTCAGCTGGGGATTATTTATCTACGCAGGTAGCATTTCAAAGCAGGGGCTTTTAAGCACGTGCTATCTGGGCGATGCCAGCCTTGGCGTTTGCGCGTTTGCCGGCGAGTTCGCAAAAGAGCGCGCCGCCGATGATAAGCGCGGCGCCCATCAGGCGGACCAGTGTTATGGCTTCACCCAAAAGGGCGGCCGAGAACACGACCGCCGAAAGCGGCTCGAGGTAGCCGACGACGGCGACGGTCTGGACGGGCAGCTTGGCGACGGCGCTAAAGTAGAGCAGGCAACCAATGCCGGTGTTGACGACGCCGAGCATAGCGACGGCGCGCCAATCAATACTGGCGGCGACGCCGGCGGACAGGAATGAGGGAGCGCCCTGCGTGAAGAGCGTGAGGACCAGCGCGGTCCCAAAGGCGGCGCTCACTTGGAGTGCGGAGTTCTCGAGGCCCTCGATGTGCGGCGCACCCTTGCTGGCGATGACCATCAATGCATAGCAGAAGGCCGAGGCGATTCCACAGACGATGCCCGCAATGGGCATATTGCCGCCTAGACCTTGCGCTGCAATGAGAAAAGCACCACAAGCAACGGCGACAAAGCCGGCGATTTTGCCGCCGGTCAGCTTTTCGCCAAAAATGAGCGGGGAGAGGGCCATAACGATGATGGGGCCACAGTAATACAACAGCGAGGAGATACCAACGCCGATCGTCTGATAGGCGCGGAACAGGAAAATCCAGCTGGCGCCCAGCGCGGCGCCCGAGACGATGAGCGCTGCGGCCTCGCGGGGGCGAGACGGAGCCTGCAGGTTATGGCGCTTGGTTATGAAGAGGATGGCGGCAAGGGTGAGAGCGCCCAAAAACGTGCGCAACAGTACGATATCGGAGCTCGGCAGCGCGATGGCAGCGGCGATGATGCCGTTGGAGCCAAACAATAGCAATGCTGCTAAGTACGTAAACAATCCGTTGTTCATGTGCTGACATCCCCTCTATATCCGAGCATGTTCACTATGGGTGAACTGGCTTTAGAAGAAAAGCGAATATAATGCATGGATAACATGATAAAAACTCATGTAAAGGTGGAGGGGTGCCGTGGAAACGAATATTCAAAAGATGCAGGTGCTGCTCGAGACCGTGCGGGCCGGCAGTTTTACGCGCGCCGCCGAGCGGCTGAGCTATTCGCAGTCGGGCGTGAGCCGCATGGTGGGCGACCTTGAGACCGATTGGGGTTTTAAGGTGCTCGACCGCAGCCGCGAGGGTGTGGTGCTTTCTGCCGATGGGCGGCAGATCATGCCGGCGGTTGAGGCGCTCTGCGAGGAGTTTGGCCGCCTGCAGCGACACGTGGACGAGATGCGTGGGCTCATGCGCGGCAAGATCTGCATTGGTACGTTTTCGAGTGTGGCGACCCATGTACTGCCGCCGGTGATTGCGCGCTTTCGCGCCGATCATCCGGATGTCGATTACGAGCTGCTGATGGGTGATTACTCCGAGATTGAGCAATGGGTGGCGGAAGGCCGCTGCGACCTGGGCTTTATTCCGCGCGAACCACGCGGCGCCGGCATGGCGTCGCGACCGTTGGTGCAAGACGAGTTGATGGCCGTGGTGCCAGCGGACTCCTCGCTTGCCACGGCGGAGGTCGTTTCTCTTGCCGATTTAGCCAACGAGCAGTTTATTCTGCTAGAACGCGGCACTGATGACGAGATTACGCCGCTATTCCGTCGGGCGGGGCTGGCGGTGCGCTCAAAACTGTCGACTTGGGATGACTATGCGATTATGGCTATGGTCGAGGATGGCCTGGGCGTGAGCATTCTTCCCGCGCTCATCTTGCGTCGCTGCCAGTTCGATGTTGCTGTGCGTCCGCTCGAAGGGCATCCCCATCGGCAGATCAACGCCATATATCGAACGGCCGATGTTTCGCTTGCCGCCGCTCGTTTCCTCGAATACCTCTAAATGCGTGCACGTCGTTATCGCCTTGGGATAAATCTCGAGGTCTTGCTCATTTTATTTTTGAAATTGAACTTTTCGAAATAGCACGGCGCTATACTGCTGCCTAAATTGAACTCAGGTTCAATTCGTGTTGTATAAATTGAACTTTGCCAGCAAGGAGGTTCTAGTGGCCCAAGAGACGTTTAGCGATCGTCTGCGACAGGCTATGTCCGATTGCGACGTTCGCCAGTCGGACGTGATCCGCGCATCGGAGATGCTCGGCAAAAAACTCGGCAAGAGTCAGATGAGCCAATATGTGAGCGGCAAGACGATTCCGCGGCGCGATGTGGCTGAGCTGCTCGCCCGTATTTTGGAGGTCGATGTTACCTGGCTGCTTGCCGGCGACGCCGATCAAGGCGAGGCATCATCACCCCGCAACGATTCCAAGCCCGAACCCCATCCCTCAGCTCAAATTGCAAGGAGCACCACCATGCGTACTTTTTCTAAATCCACCAAGCTCGATAACGTCCTGTATGACGTGCGCGGTCCCGTCGTCGACGAGGCCGCCCGTATGGAGGACGAGGGCGAGCGCATCCTCAAGCTCAATATCGGCAACCCGGCGCCCTTCGGTTTCCGCACGCCCGACGAGGTCATCAAGGACATGCGCCAGCAGCTGCCCGACTGCGAAGGCTATTCCAACTCGCGTGGCCTGTTCTCCGCGCGCAAGGCGATCATGCAGTATTCGCAGATCAAGGGCTTGCCCAACGTTCAGATGGAGCATATCTACACGGGCAACGGCGTGTCCGAGCTCATTCAGCTTTCGATGAACGCGCTGCTCGACAATGGCGACGAGATTCTGATCCCCAGCCCCGACTATCCGCTCTGGACGGCGTGCGCAACCCTTGCCGGCGGTCATCCCGTGCACTATCTGTGCGATGAGCAGGCGGATTGGTATCCCGACCTGGAGGATATGGAGTCCAAGATCACGAGCGCGACCAAAGCCCTCGTCATCATCAACCCCAACAACCCCACGGGTTCCGTCTATCCGCGCGAGGTGCTCGAGGGCATCGTCGAGGTTGCACGCAGGCATCAGCTGATGATCTTTGCTGATGAGATCTACGACCGCCTGTGCATGGACGGCTACGAGCACGTCTCGATTGCCTCGCTCGCTCCCGATCTGCCCTGCGTCACCTTTAGCGGTCTGTCCAAGTCGCACATGATCGCGGGCTATCGTATTGGCTGGATGGTGCTTTCGGGCAACCAGCGCTGCATGAGCGACTTCATCATGGGCATCAACATGCTCTCCAACATGCGCCTGTGCTCCAACGTGCCGGCTCAGTCGATCGTTCAGACGGCGCTCGGTGGCCATCAGTCCGTCAACGACTACATCCGCCCCGGCGGCCGTGTCTACGAGCAGCGCAACTTTGTGTATGAGGCGCTCAACAAGATTGACGGCATCTCGGTGGTTAAGCCGCGTGCGGCGTTCTACATCTTCCCCAAGATGGATGTGAAGAAGTTCAACATTACCGATGACGAGCAGTTCGCCCTTGACCTGCTGCACGAGAAGAAGATTCTGATCACGCGCGGCGGCGGCTTCAACTGGGCTGAGCCCGACCACTTCCGTATCGTGTACCTGCCGCGCATGGAAGTGCTCAAAGAGTCCCTCGAAGATCTCGCCGACTTCTTCGATCATTACCGCCAGAGCTAGTGGGATAGAAGTTCCGCACTATGAAAAGCTCCCTGCAGTTGTTTTGCTGCAGGGAGCTTTCTTGAATCGGCGGAACTAAATAACGATTCCGCAACAGTGGTCGATTTCGTGTTGGATGATCTCGGCGGTGTAGCCCGAGAAGTTTTTGATGCGGTGGACGAAATTCTCGTCCAAATACTCAACCTTAATGCGGCGATAGCGAGTACAGGGGCGCTCGCCGGAAAGCGAGAGACATCCTTCGCTCGTCTGATAGGAATTGACCTGCTCAAGAATTTGAGGGTTGTACATCAGCAGCGCCCTGTTGCCGTCCTTTACGCAGATGATGCGTTTGCGCACGCCAATCATGTTGGCGGCAAGGCCCACGCACTCGTGCTCATGCTCATGGAGCGTATCCAGGAGGTCCTGCCCGGTCGCGGCATCGTCGGGTCCCGCGTCTTCGGAAGGCAGGCGCAAAAAGAACTCGGATTTCATGATGGGCTTAATCATGGCGGGCTCCTCATGTCTCGTGCTTTCGTGGACTTTTAATAATAGCGCGGAAGGAAAGCTGCGCGTCAGCGTTACAATCTTTCAACGTTGGACCATGTTGTCGGATCCGTCGCGTGCGGCGTCTGACGTAAGTCTAGGGCTCATGCTCGCCCTGGACTGTTCCTCTGGGGCGATGCGACTGTCGTTCCAAGAGGAAGGAAATGCATGGGGAGCAAATCTCAGCAACAAGTTCAAGCAACGCCATCGGCCACTTCGGCGTTTCTCGTCGTAATGTATATTGCAGCCTTTGTCGCCGCGTTTAACGAGAACATCATTAACGTGGCACTGCACGATATCATGGCGGCCTTTTCGGTGAGTGCCACCACGGCGCAGTGGCTAGTTTCGGGATACATGATCGTGACGTCGATCTTTACGGCCATCATGGCCTTTCTGTCCGGTCGTTTCTCGACGCGCAAGCTGCTGTTTTTCGCATGCGGATGCATGGTCGCCGGAGAAGTTCTGTGCCTGGTCGCCCCGTCGTTTACCGTTTTGCTGCCAAGTCGTATTTTGCAGGCTGCGGGATCGGGCATCTTGTTTCCGCTCATGATGAATGTGGTGCTATCTTGTGCTCCGCGCGAGAAGCTCGGTCTGTATCTGAGCCTGGGCGGTGCCTGCATTACGCTAGGGCCGGCGTTTGGGCCCGTGATTAGTGGTCTTATGTGCACGTTGTTTGGCTGGAGGGCGGTGTTCGTAGTGCCGCTGGTGGGCGGTGTCGTGGTCGCCGCGGCGGCAGCAAAGCTCGTTCGGAATGTCGGAGAGCGCTCGAACACCACGCTTGATATTCTGTCGGTTGTTTTGCTCGCTGCCGGCATTACGGCGTTCGTGTATTCCGTAGGCGAGTTCTCGACCAATCTGATTTCCGGCATCGTGACGCTCTTCGCCGCCCTTGTGCTGCTCGGCTTGTTTGCGGCCCGTCAGCTCGAGCTCGAGCATCCGGTGCTTAACGTGCGTCCCATGGCGAGCGTTCGTTTTTGGCCTGCGTGCCTGCTTGTGGTGGTGTCGATGATGACAACGTTCTCGATGAGTGTTTTGTTGCCGCTCTATTTTGAGGGCGCATACGGCATGACCGCACTTGTTGCGGGTTTGCTCATTTTGCCGGCGATCGCCTGCAACGCCGTGACCTCGATTGTGGGCGGACGCGTGATGGATGCCCGTGGTGCGTGGCCGCTGCTGCCGGTCGGCTTTGCCCTGATCGCTGTGGGGCAGATTTCCATTTCGATGACGGCGGCAAGCATGAACATCGGCGTTGTCGTGCTGCTGACCGTTGTGGTGTATGCCGGCGTCGGTTTGGTACTGAGCCCCTCGCAGACCGCCGGTTTGGAGACGCTTCCCGCCGCTGAGCATCCTCACGGAACGGCATTGCTTAACACGTGGAACATGATTGCCGCGTCGTTTGGTCCGTCGCTGTTTATCGGCCTGCTTTCGAGTTCTGCGGTGGCTGCTGGCGCCGCGGGCGTTGCGTCGGACGTTGCCCAGGCGATAGGATTTGCAGCCGCCGTGCGCGTGGCGGCCGTGATTGCCGTTGTCGGGTTCGCGGTGTCGCTGGTGTACGCTCGCCGCGAGTCGCACATGTCGCATTAATGTGTGCACATAGATTCTGCAGTTAGATTGGGTGACGACACCATAAACTAATGGACGTTTTGCCGAGAGGCATGAATGTTTAAAGCGCAAAGAGTGCGCGACGGGCCCCGCGAATGGGGCGATGATGCCCGAGAGGGCCAAGAAGGAGTCTCATGTCTGAGAACGAAGAGATCATGAACGAGACCGAGAACGAGACCATGGCTGCCGAGGTTGAGGCAGTCGAGACTGTGGAGACCGAAGCTGCCGAGGTTGAGGCTGCTGACGAGGTTTCCGCCGAGGAGGCCGAGGTTGTCGAGGCCGCCGCTGATTACGATGACGAAGAGCTGATGGACAAGATGCAGAAGGCCGCCCGCCTGCTGCGCAGCCGTCGCTTTGCTATTTCCAAGGAGGAGGAGGCCAAGGCCGAGCGCATGGCGAACATCGAGCGCGCCATCAAGCTTCTTGACCTCAAGCCCAAGATGGAGCAGAAGGAAATGTCCGACCTGCTGGGCATGCGCCTTCGTGAGCTCGATGGCCTGATGGCCGAGGCCGAGGCTGCCGATCTGGTCGGCCGCATCGACGACGCCGAGGGCGATATGCGCAAGATCGTTGTCTTCGCTGCCGAGGATGCCGCTGAGGGCCTGGTCGAGCTTGCCAACAAGAAGGAGAAGCTCCTGCCCGAGCTTTCTTACGAGGAGGCTACCGAGCTGATGGCCGCTCTCGATAAGGTTATCGCTCCGCTCGTCGCCATGGGCCTGGACGAGGACCGCGGTCCTCGCGGCGGCCGTGACGAGCGCGGTGGCCGTGGCGGCGACCGTGGCGGTCGCGGCGGCTTTGGCGATCGCGGTGGCCGTGGCGGCGACCGTGGCGGTCGCGGTGGCGATCGCGGTGGCCGTGGCGGCTTTGGCGACCGTGGCGGCGACCGTGGCGGTCGCGGCGGCTTTGGTGGCAACCGTGGTGGCTATGGCGATCGCGGTGGCAACCGTGGTGGCTTCGGCGGCAACCGTGGTAACGACCGCGGCGGTCGCGGTGGCGACCGTGGCGGCCGCAACGGTGGCGGCTTCCGCGGCAACCGTTTCTAGGGGTTACGCGGTTCTACGAACCGCGTAACTAGTTGACGCTGCAAACGCCCCTAAGCGGCAATCTGACGTTCAATTTCAAGGGCGCGACCATAAGGTCAGCGCCCTTTCATTTCACGTCACCTTGCTCGCTTAGGGGCGTTTTCGCTGACTTATGCTCAACCTGCGGCGTTGTCTTGCTCCGGGGGTGGCAGTTGGGGACGTTCCTTTTCTGCCGGTAGTTTGGGACACTCCTTGTCAGGTAGTCATTGGGGACGTTCTTGTTTGACTAGTCGTTTAAGAACGTCCCCAACGACTACATAGGATGAGAGTGGATAATCTCCCGGTTTGAGCCTGCATTCAAGCTCAAAGTGGGAGATTATCCACTCTCATTTGTTGTATGTCCGAAAATCCACGCTCGTTTAAATTCTGCCTACATTTGCAGGAACAGTTCGTGGAGGCGGGTGTCTTCGTCGAGCTCGGGGTGGAAGGTGACGCCGAGCTGGTTGCCTTGGCGGGCGGCGACGATGCGACCGTCGACTTCGGCTAGGGCCTCAGTGTCGCCGTGCACTTCGACGATGCGGGGCGCGCGGATAAACGTCAGCGGCACCTCACCGTCGATACCGCCTACCTGCCCCTTGGTGCGAAAGCTGCCGAGCTGTCTGCCGTAAGCATTGCGCTCAACGAGCACATCCATGGTTGCCAAGCGCGGCGTCCCCTTATCGTCGTGGGCGGCAAGATCGCGCGCCAACAGAATCAAGCCGGCGCAGGTGCCCAGGACGGGCATGCCCTCAACAATGCGGGTGCGAAGCTCATCGAGCATACCAAGCTCGGCAAGTAACTTGCCCTGAACGGTGGACTCGCCGCCGGGGAGGACCAGGCGGTCAAAGTTCTGCTGTAAATCGGCCGCCTGCCTCAGCTCGATACAACGTGCGCCCAGCTCGGACAGTCTTGCCTCGTGCTCGGCAAAAGCGCCCTGGACCGCCAGCACGGCGACCGTTTGGTCTGCATAATCGCTCATGTGCGATCCTTTCTGCTGGACTAGCGCCCGCGCTCCTCCATGATGATCTCGATTTCGTCGGCGTTGATGCCCACCATGGCCTCGCCCAGGTCCTCCGAAAGCGCGGCGATGAGCTTGGCGTCGGTGAAGTTTGCCACGGCCTTGACGATGGCGGCGGCGCGCTTGGCGGGGTCGCCGCTCTTAAAGATGCCCGAGCCAACAAAGACGCCCTCGGCGCCCAGCTGCATCATCAGCGCGGCGTCGGCGGGGGTCGCGACTCCGCCGGCGGCAAAGTTTACGACGGGGAGCTTGCCCGTGGCGTGGACCTCGCGCACCAGCTCGACCGGAACCTGCAGCTGCTTGGCTGCCTCAAAGAGCTCGTCGTCGCGCAGGGCAACAACGTCGCGGATCTGCTTTTGGATCTTGCGCATATGGCGCACGGCCTGAACGACGTCGCCCGTGCCCGGCTCGCCCTTGGTGCGAATCATCGTGGCGCCCTCGGCAACACGGCGCAACGCCTCGCCCAGATCGCGGGCGCCGCAGACAAACGGCACGTCAAACTGGGTCTTGTCGATGTGGTAGACATCGTCGGCGGGGGAGAGAACCTCGGACTCGTCGATGTAATCGATCTCGATGGCCTGCAGGATCTGCGCCTCGACAATGTGGCCGATGCGGCACTTGGCCATAACGGGGATGGAGACAGCTTTTTGGATGCCCTTGATCATCTTGGGATCACTCATGCGCGAGACGCCGCCTGCGGCACGGATATCGGCCGGAATGCGCTCGAGTGCCATGACGGCGCAGGCGCCTGCCTCTTCGGCGATGCGTGCTTGCTCGGGCGTGGTGACGTCCATGATGACGCCGCCCTTGAGCATCTGCGCGAGCTCGCGATTGAGTTTGACGCGATCGGCCTTGCTGTTCTGTTCTGCCATGGTTGCTCCCTTGGTTGACATGTGCATTGCTTGACGGAACATCCTATCGGGGGGCTGGGTATGGCGAAATACTCAGTTTTCGAGATAATTACAAGGTCAGACTAATACCAGATTGAATGACTTAATAAGGTCAGGTGACAAACTCATGCTTGACTACAATTTGGAAAAACGCGGCGAGGCATCGCTTTATGAGTATGTTTACCAGCAAATTCGAGATGATATCGTTGCTGGACGTATTGCGGCGGGGGAGCATCTTCCGTCTAAGCGTGCCTTTGCCAGTCATCTGGGAATCAGTGTCATTACCATCGAGAATGCATATAGCCAGTTGCTTGCCGAGGGTTATATTTGCTCAATGCCGCGCCGCGGCTACTACGCGTGCGAGCTTCCGGATGCGCCGGTTTTGGCTTTGGCTGCGGGGGATATCGACCGAGATGCTGTCCCTGTTGGTCCCAGCGCGCATGATGCCATGGGGCAGGCAGAGCGATTCGACGCACTTTCTCCTTCCGCTTTGGAGGCGGCGCGGCTTTGGCAAAGTGCGCTACGGGCGACGCTGGCGTCCGAAGACGAGCGCGAAATCTTTTCGCCCGCACCGGCGCAGGGCACTGCTCGGCTGCGACGCGCAATTGCTCACCATCTGCGCGGGATAAGGGGTATGAATGTCGACCCCAACAACATTGTTATCGGTGCGGGCGCCCAGCTGCTCGATACCATGTTGGTTCAGTTGCTTGGCGCGGACAAGGTGTATGCCGTCGAGGATCCAGGCTATTTGCGCTTGACGCGCATCTATCAGGTCATGGGTTGCGAAGTGCGGCATGTCCCGTTGGATGCTGAGGGCGTGGACTTGAGCGCGCTGCAGAAAACCGGGACCGATGTCCTTCACCTGATGCCGTCTCATCAGTATCCGACCGGTCTTGTGACGAGCATTGCGCGTCGCTATGCGCTGCTGAGCTGGGCCGCCGAGCGACCAGGTCGGTATCTCATCGAAGATGACTTTGATTGTGAGTTTCGCCTTGCCGGCAAGCCGATTCCCGCGCTCGCGTCGATCGATGCCGCCCAGTCGGTTATCTACACCAACACGTTTTCGAAGAGCCTTTCATCGGCGTTGCGTTTGGCGTACATGGTGCTGCCC
>DXLV01000009.1:33449-48695 GCA_019414545.1 Collinsella sp.
TGCCCGATGAGCTAATGGAGAGGTTTAAACGCAACCTTGGTTTCTACGCCTCGTCGGTAAGTTCTGTTGATCAGGTTGCCTTGGCGCGTTTGCTGGAATCGGGTGATTACGAGCGACATGTGAACCGCGTGCGCGTGCGTGCTCGCGAGGCACGCGATGGCCTGGCAGCGCTTGTACGGAAAGCGTTTCCGGCAGGGGAGGTCTCGATCGAGCATGCAGACGCGGGCCTTTACTGCACTGTTGCCCTGGCCGAGGACAAGGCGGGGGAGAGTTTCGCGAAGGCTCTCGCTGACGCTCGTATTTCCTATGTCAACATCGCCGATTGCCTGTGGACGGCTGATCGGGCATCGACTAAGAACGCTCCATCTCGCGTCCTCATACAATACGACGACCTGAGTCCTCAGTCGCTCAGCGTTCTTCAAGAACATCTGCAATAAGCCCACGAAAAAGGCCCGAACCATGCGGTCCGGGCCTTATCGAGCTAGAGGTTATCTCTCAGGCGGCTGGCTTAGCCAAAGTAGCGCTTGAGCAGGCCGGCGAAAGCCTTGCCGTGGCGAGCTTCGTCGCGAGCCATCTCGTGCACGGTGTCGTGGATGGCATCGAGACCAGCGGCCTTGGCACGCTTGGCAAGATCGGTCTTGCCAGCGGTGGCGCCATTCTCGGCCTCAACGCGCATTTCGAGGTTCTTCTTGGTGGAGTCGGTCACGACCTCGCCCAGGAGCTCGGCGAACTTGGCGGCATGCTCTGCCTCCTCGTGGGCAGCCTTCTCCCAGTACAGGCCGATCTCGGGATAGCCCTCGCGATGGGCGACGCGAGCCATGGCCAGGTACATACCGACCTCGGAGCACTCGCCCTCAAAGTTGGCGCGCAGGTCGGCAACGATGTCCTCAGAGACGCCCTCCATCTTGGCGACGCCTACGACGTGCTCAGCAGCCCACTCGAGCTGGCCCTCCTCCTGCTTCAGGAAGCGAGAACCGGGAACGCCGCACTGGGGGCACTTAAAATCCTCGGGCAGCTGGTCGCCGTCGAACTCTTCCACATAACCGCAAACGGGGCAAACAAACTTCATGATTCGATCCTTTCGATCGATGGCGATGGCGCGCTCGTCCGGTCCCGTAAGGGCCCTCTCCGGACGTGCGTCTTGACGGGTTCTATTATCCATAAATGCAACTAAATGTGAAGCCTATTAGGAATGATTTTTAATAAAACAATTTTAAGCATGTGAAGATGTTGATTGATTAACGATTGGCAAGCCATATGCGGACGCCGATGAGTACAATCGGTCGAGCAAATGTTGACCCATCAACAAATGAGGGAGCTTCCTTTATGCATCTAGCCCGTCGTGCCTGGTGCCGAACGTATCAAACGGTTTTTCGCATTGCATTGCCGGTGCTGCCCTATACCGAGCCACGCATTCTGGAGCACGCCGAGGATGTGCCCGCAGTGCTTCGGGCGCGTTCGATACAGCGGGTCCTTATCGTGACGGATCCCGGTATTGCCCGCCTGGGGCTCACGGCACCGCTCGAGACGGCGCTCGCGTCCAAGGGAATCGGCGTTGCGATCTATGCCAAAACATCAGCGAACCCCACGGTCTCAAACGTGGAGGAAGCGGCGTCTCTGTATCGAGCGCGCGCCTGCCAGGCCATTATCGGCTTTGGCGGCGGTTCTGCCATGGACTGTGCCAAGGGCGTGGGTGCGCGCATCGCGCAACCCAACAAACCCATCAACAAGATGCGCGGCCTGCTGCGTGTCCATCGTCGCCTGCCGCTGCTCATCGCCGTTCCCACCACGGCGGGCACGGGAAGCGAGGTCACGCTTGCAGCGGTAATTACCGACGACGAGACGCACTACAAGTACCCCATCAACGACTTTGTGCTGATCCCGCGCTATGCGGTGCACGACCCCGAGTTTACGCGCGGCCTGCCCGCCTCCATTACGGGGCAAACGGGTATGGACGCCCTGACGCATGCCGTCGAGGCCTTTATCGGGCGCAGCACCACGCCCTATACGCGCAAGATGGCGCGCCAGGCGGTGCAGCTCATCCACGACAATTTGCTCGAGGCCTATGAGCACGGGGAGAACATGCGTGCGCGCCGCAATATGCTTTCGGCGGCGTATAAAGCGGGTGTTGCCTTTACGCGCTCCTATGTTGGATACGTCCATGCCATCGCGCACAGCCTGGGCGGGCGTTACGGGATTCCCCACGGCTTGGCCAACGCCATCATCTTGCCGCACATGCTTCGTGCCTATGGCGAAGCCGCTGCTCCTAAACTCGCCGATCTCGCCCGCATGGCCGGTATCGCGCCGGCTAACGCGCAGGACAGCCTGGCGGCCGAGGCCTTTATCGATTGGGTCGACCGCATGAACGAGGCCCTGGGAATCCCCAAATATGTCTCGGGTATTCGCCGCTCCGATATTCCGCAAATGGCGACGCATGCCGATGCCGAGGCCAATCCCCTGTACCCCGTTCCGCTATTAATGGACCGCTTGGAGCTCGAGCATATGTATGAAGTCGTTGCAGGTGGTATGTTTGAGGGCGAGAACTAGGAGGGTCCATGAACACCGAGGAAATTGCGTGCATCGTCGGCGATCAGCGCGTCTACTTTAAGACGCACGCCACGTTTGATGTCGATGCTCGACGTCGTGCGCTCGTGAGTTTACGCGATGCAGTGCGGGCCCACGAGGCCGATATTGCCCATGCGCTCAAGACCGATCTGGGCAAGTCGCATGACGAGGCCTATATGTGCGAGATCGGCACGTCGCTTTCCGAGATTCGTCATCAGATTACGCACGTGGCCCGATGGAGCCGCCCACGCCTGCGTCCGTGTGACCTCGCCAACGCCGTGAGTGTGTGCAAGACGCAGTCCGTGCCCTATGGCGTCACACTCATCATGGCTCCGTGGAACTACCCGTTTTTGCTGACGCTCGAGCCACTCGCCGGCGCCCTTGCCGCGGGCAATACTGTGGTCATCAAGCCGAGCGCCTATGCTCCGGCATCGAGCGCGGTGCTCAAGCAAATCTGTGAAGAGGCATTTGATCCGCGCTTGGTGACGGTCGTCGAAGGCGGGCGTGCCGAAAACGAAGTGTTGCTCGATGAGTGCTGGGACAAGATCTTCTTTACCGGTAGCGTTCCGGTCGGCAAGCTCGTCATGGAGCGTGCAAGTAAAAACCTCACGCCCGTGACGCTTGAGCTGGGCGGAAAGAGTCCCTGCATCGTGGATGCGACGGCTAACTTGAAGGTCGCGGCACGCCGTATCGCCTTTGGTAAATGGCTCAACGTGGGGCAGACCTGCGTGGCGCCCGACTACCTGCTGGTCGATACGCGCGTGCACGACGAGCTGCTGGGTCTCATCAAGGAAGAGACCCGCCGTATGTTTGGCGAGCATCCGCTCGATAACGAAGATTACGGGCATATCGTCAACGCCAAGCATTTTGCGCGCGTGCGCGGGCTGATCGATCCCGATAAGGTTGTGCTTGGAGGTACCGCGCGCGAGACTTCGCTCAAGATCGAGCCGACGATTTTGGACGGCGTGTCCCCCGATGACGCCGTGATGCAGGAGGAGATTTTCGGCCCCATCTTGCCGGTGCTGACGTTTGAGAGCCTAGACGAGGCAGAGACGTTTATTACGGATTGCCCGACGCCGTTGGCCCTGTATATCTTTAGTCAAGACCGCGCAGTTCAGCAGCGCTTTGTGCGCTACGTGCCCTTTGGCGGCGGCTGCGTCAACGACACGATCATGCACCTGGCTACGAGCCATATGGGCTTTGGCGGCATGGGTGCGAGCGGCATGGGGCAGTACCATGGCCGCGAGAGCTTCGATACGTTTAGCCACAAGAAGAGCATCGTGAACAAGGCAACCTGGCTGGACGTGCCATTCCGCTACGCTCCTTATGCAAGCTGGAAGCACAAGTTCGTGCGCATGTTTGTGCATTAGATTCAGATGGCATAGGGAAAAACAAAGTGGCCGCCCCCGCGTAAGCGAAGACGGCCACTTCTCACGATGAAAACGTGTATCGGAGTTGGCAAGACCCGCAGCCACGGGTGCCATCCGTGCCCCTATCTTATCTGCAAGCGTTCCGTCGCGCAAGCGTTGCGGCAAGCGATTGAAAGGCGCGGACAGGATGAATTTGTGTCCGCACGGGCCCGTAGACTTCTCAACTATGTTGTGGATGCTCGCTAATCGGTAATGGAAGCGCACGTGTTTGATGACGATGACCTGTTCGATCTGACAGACGATCCGTTTGAGTGGGATATGCTACTCGATGACGATGAGTTGGAGCAGGACCGTAAGAAGCGGCAGGGCAAGAAGGCGCGGGATGACGCTTCGAAAAAGCAGGACAAGCGTCGCCGAGGCCTGTTCGGCGGGCTCTTTGGGTGACTGTCTCATCGCCGCGTCTGTATACTAAACAGGTCTTATACGCGTTGCGAAATGAGGACAGAGACGATGATGTGGTTTACCGCCGACCTGCACCTGGGCGATACGAATATCTTGCGCGACATGGATCGACCGTTTGATTCGGTCGAGGAGATGAACCGCAAGGTCATCGATGCCATCAATGAGTGCGTGGCTGTGGATGACCGCCTCTATATCTTGGGAGACTTTACCTATCGTTTGCCCCTGGCGGAGGCGGTGCGCCTGCGCGAGCGCATCGAATGTCAGAACGTAACGCTCATCCGCGGTAACCATGACGGCGACTGGGAAGATCCAGACGCGCCGCACATTTGGGATGAGGTGCGCGATTATCTGGAGGTCGCCCCCGGTTACGCTAAGGGCCATCGCCTGGTAATGAGCCATTACCCCATGCTCAGCTGGAATGGCAAGGCGCGCGGCGCCATCATGCTGCACGGGCACATCCACAGCAGGGGAGACCGTACCAATACGCGCAACCGCGATCGCGAGCACCCTATCTTTCGCTACGACGTTGGCCTCGATGCCAACGACTACAAGCCCGTAAGCCGCGACCAGATCCTTGGCTTCTTTGGACTGTAGCCCTCAAGCCACCACAAAGGCACCTTTGTGGTGGTCTTTGCATAGATTGGAGTCGCTATGAAGCAATTGCTCATTCGTGCCGACGATATCGGTTATTCGTATGCCGTTAACCTGGGGATTGCCCGCAGTATCAATGAGGGCCTGGTGCGCTCGGCGGGACTTATGCCCAATATGCCCGAGGCCGAGCGTGGCTGGTCGCTCGTGGCGGACGCCGGCATTGCGGTGGGCCAGCATACCAACGTGTGCCTGGGCAAGCCGTGTGCCGACCCGGAGCTCATTCCGAGTATGCTCAACGAGAGCGGTGAGTTCCATAGCAGCCGTACCTTCCGCGAGCATTTTAAGCGCGGCGAAGAACTGATCGACTTTGATGAGGCTTGCATCGAGATCCGCGCGCAGCATGACCGCTTTGTAGAGATTGTGGGCCGCGAACCCGATTACTTTGAGGCCCATGCCGTCATGAGCAAAAACCTTAACCGAGCGATCTCGGCGGTTGCTCAGGAACTGGGCCTTAAGGAACAGAAGGCGAGCTTCGAGCCCACGGCGGTTGTGCGATGCGGTGCCACCGACCTGCGCATGGTGATGCACTCGATGGAGCCGGGCTACGAACCCAAGGACTCGATTATGCGGACGGTTCGCGAGATGGCGGACGGCGAGACGGTCGTCTTTGTGTGCCATCCGGGCTATCTCGATCGTTTTATCTTGGAGAACAGCTCGCTTACGACCGATCGCACCAAGGAAGTCGATGCGCTGATCGACCCCGAGCTTCGCGCTTGGCTTGAGTCTCAACCTGATCTTCGCCTGATCGACTACCGCGACCTGTAGGGACACAAGCCACCACAAAGGGGATAGGCACCCTCGCGGTGGATCTGGCGTCGTTGCCATTATGGCTGCGGCGCCTTATTTGTCCGCGTGGCGCGGTAGAGTGTAGAAGGTTGAAATTTGCGTCCATCGAGGAGCTGCTATGAACGAGATCAAGTGCCCGCATTGCGGCGAAGTTTTTAAGGTCGATGCGTCCGGTTATGCGGATATCGTCAAGCAGGTGCGCGATGCCGAGTTCTCGCGCGATCTTGATGAGCGTGTAAAGGCCGTCCAGCGTGAGGGGGAGCAGGCGTTGGAGCTTGAGCGCTCTCGTTCGACGGCCGCCCTGCAGGAGGTGGAGTCTCAGCGTAGCGCTCAACTTGCCGAGCAGAAAAACGCCGCGGCTCAGGAGCTGGCACAAGAGGTTGCCAAGCGTGATGCCGAGCTTGCCGAATTGCGTGCCAAGCTCGAGGGCGCTGCCGCAGAGCGCGAGAGTGCAAGCCAGCGCGCGGCGGTTGAGGCCCGTGCCGACGCTCAGAAGGAGAACGCCGAGCTCCAGCGCGAAATCGACAATTTACGTGCGCAGTTGGAGCGCAAAGATGATGAAGCCAGGCTTGCCGAGGCGGCGGCACGCAATGCTGCTCAAAACGACCTGTCCGCGCGCGACGCTCAGATTGCCGAGCTGCAGGCCAGGCTCGCCGCGGCGGACAAGGCCCAGGAGATGGCGCTTGCCGCTGCCGCGGCAGAGTCGCAGCGTGAGCTCGATGCCGCTCGCAGCGAGGCCGAGCGCGCGCTTACTGACTATCGCGCGAAGGTGCAAGAGAAGTTTTCCGCCGCAAGGGCTCAGTCTGAGCAGGAGGCCGAGGGTCTGCGTGCGAAGCTGCGCGAGCAGGAGCTGATGGCAAAAATGAGCCTGTCTGAGGCGGTCGCCGCGGCGGAGCGTGAGCGTGATGAGGCGCGTGCCAAACTGACGAGCGAGCTGGCAGTGCGCGATTCGCGCGAGGAACAGGCCAAGGCGGCACACGAGCTCGAGCTTGCGCAGGCCAAACGTGCGAGCGATGATCTGATTCGCTACAAGGATGAAGAGATCGAGCGCCTTAAGGATATGAAGGTTCGCCTGTCCACCAAGATGGTGGGCGAGTCGCTCGAGCAGCACTGCGAGACCGAGTTCAACCGTCTGCGCATGACGGCGTTTCCCAATGCGTACTTCGAGAAAGATAACGATGCGTCCGAGGGCACCAAGGGCGACTTTATCTTCCGCGAGTGCGACGCGAGCGGCAACGAGGTCATCTCAATTATGTTCGAGATGAAAAACGAGAATGACGAGACCGCGACCAAGCATAAAAACGAGGACTTCTTTAAGAAACTCGATCACGATCGTCGCCAGAAAAGCTGTGAGTACGCGGTGCTCTGCACGCTGCTCGAGCCCGAGAGCGAGCTCTATAACGCAGGAATCGTGGACGTGAGCTATCGCTACGAGAAGATGTACGTGATTCGCCCACAGTTCTTCATTCCCATCATTACGCTGCTGCGCAATGCCGCCATGGGTTCGCTTCGCTATAAGCAGGAGCTGGCGGAGTACAAGCAGCAGAATATCGATGTCACGAACTTCGAAGCCAAGATGGAGAAGTTCAAGAACGATTTCGGCCGCAACTACGAGATCGCGAGCCGCAAGTTCCAAACGGCAATCGATGAGATCGACAAGACGATTAGCCATCTGCAGAAAACCAAGGAGGCGTTGCTGTCCTCCGAGAACAATCTGCGCCTTGCCAACAAGAAAGCCGACGATCTTACCATTCGCAAGCTCACGTGGGGCAACAAGACCATGAAAGCAGCGTTTGACGAGGCGCGCGGGGCCGCGACAGAGACGAACGATGAGCCAGCCGAGGCGGATTCGTATGAGGTCGAGGATGCCGAGTAGGGGATAGCGTATCGCGCAAAAAGCGGGGCCGCTGGCGATGTTGCCAGCGGCCCCGCTTTGTTTCGTCCCATTGCGCCCGGCTAGTCCTCGAGCAGGTTCTCGATAAAGCCGACACGGTAGTTCTTGAAGATTACCTCGCCGCCGTCTTGCGTGGCGTCCAGATCGACATCGCCCATGATGCCAAAGTCGTGGTCGCCGTCCTCGTCGGCAAAAATCTGGTGCACGTGCCACACGTGGAGCGCCTTCTCGTCGGACTCGTCGATCGAGAACATAGCAGAGGAGCGCGCGTCGCCGTCGGTGAGAATCTCCTCGTGCTGCTCGTGGTAAGCGTCGAGTGCTTTTTGCCAGCGGATCTCGCTCATGCCCCAGTCGTCGTCGAGCTCGCCAAGGTCGCGAACGTGCTCGCGGGCGGCAAGGGTCACGCGGCGGAAGAGCGCGTTGCGCACCAACAGCGTGCAGCCGCGGCGGTCCGCCACGACCTCGTCGATGCCCTGTGGCGGCGTGGCGTCGAGGGCTGCCGGGTTGCCAGCGTTCTCCCACTCGTCTACCAAGCTCGAGTCGACCGAGCGCACCACAAAGCCCAGCCACGAGATAATGTCGCGCAGGCGCTCATCGCGCTTCTCGATGGGTACGGTGCGGTCGAGCGAACGGTAAGCCTCTGCCAGGTAGCGCAGCAAAATGCCCTCGGAGCGGGCGATGCCGAGCTTTTGAATGTAGCCCTTAAAATCGCTCGCACTTTCCAGCATATCGCGCAGGACGCTCTTGGGAGAGAGCTGGTAGTCGTTTGCCCAGGGTACTTCCTGGCAGTACTTGTCAAAAGCGGCGTCGAGCAAATCCTCGAGCGGCTTTTCGTACGTGACGTCTTGAATGCGCTCCAGACGCTCCTCATATTCGATGCCGTCGGCCTTCATCTCGGCCATAGCCCGATCGCGTGCGGCGCGCTCCTGTGCGCGCAGCACCTGCTTGGGGTCCTCGAGCGTAGCCTCGACCATCGAGATGAGGTCCATGGTATAGGTCTCGCTCTCGGGGTCGAGCAGCTCCAGCGCGGCAAGCAAAAACGGCGAGAGCGGCTGATCGAGCGCAAAGTCCTCGGGCAGGTCGACCGTCAGCGCGTAGTCGATGTCCGGCGCGGCGTCAGCCGGAGCGTCGGGTGCGGGCGGCACCTCGGTGCGCACGACGACGCCGGAGTCGATGAGCGTGGCGAAGATCTCGTCGGCGCGAACCTCGAGCTTTGCCTTTTCCTCGGGCGTTTGCAGGCTCGTCTCGATGAGGTCGTGCACGCGGGCACGGGCGTCGCCGCCCTGTTCGACCACGCTAATCACCATGGAGTGTGTGATGCGAAGGCGCGGCTTGAGCGTTTCGGGCTGCGTCTCGATCAGGCGCTCAAAGGTTTGCTTGTTCCAGGTGACAAAGCCCTCGGGGGCCTTCTTCTTTTTAATCTTGCGGAGTTTTTTGGGGTCGTCGCCCGCCTTGGCCATAAGCTTGGCGTTCTCGATCTCGTGCTCCGGGGCCTCGGCAATGACCATGCCCTCGGTATCAAAGCCCGAACGACCGGCGCGACCGGCAATCTGGTGGAACTCGCGGGCGCGCAGGCGACGCATCTTGTAGCCGTCGAACTTGGTGAGCGCGGTGAGCACCACGGTATGGATGGGTACGTTGATGCCGACGCCGAGCGTATCGGTACCGCAGATGACGGGCAGCAGGCCCTGCTGCGCCAAGCGCTCGACCAGCAGGCGATAGCGCGGCAACATGCCAGCATGGTGCACGCCGACGCCGCATCCGAGCAAGCGCTTAAGAATCTTGCCAAAGGCCGTCGAGAAGCTCGTGCCCTTGGCCGCCTCCTTGATGGCCTCGCGCTGCTCCTTGCTGGCAATACCAAAGTTGGCGAGGGATTGCGCCGTCGCAAGTGCGGCGTCCTGGCTAAAGTGCACGATGTAGAGCGGGGCCTCGCCGCGGCGCATGGCGAGCTCGACCGTGCCCTCGAGGGAGGTCGTCACATAGTCATAACTCAGCGGCACGGGGCGTGGGGCATCGACGACCAGATCGCACGCGGCGCCGGTGTGCTCCTCAAGTGAGGCGGCGATGGCAGTGACATCGCCGAGTGTGGCGCTCATGAGCATGAATTGCGTGTGAGGCAGGGTGAGCAGCGGCACCTGCCAGGCCCAACCGCGATCGGGGTCGGCAAAGTAGTGGAACTCGTCCATGGCGACGCAGCCAACATCGGCATCTTCGCCCTCGCGCAGTGCGTCGTTGGCAAGGATCTCTGCCGTGCAGCAGATGACGGGTGCCTTGGTGTTGATATGCGTGTCGCCGGTGATCATACCGACGTTATCGCGGCCGAGCACCTGTACCAGATCGAAGAACTTTTCGCTGACCAGGGCCTTGATAGGGGCCGTGTAATAGCAACGTTTGCCCTGCGCCATGCCCATAAAGAGCATGCCCAGCGCGACGAGCGATTTGCCCGATCCGGTCGGCGTGCCCAAAATGACGTGATCGCCGGCGGCCAGGTCCATGAGGGCCTCTTCTTGGTGATCCCACAGCTCAATGCCGCGGCCGCTCGTCCATTCAAAGAAGCGCTCGAAGGCCTGATCGGGCGTGAGCCACGGTTCGGGCTCGCTGCCGTCCTCGGGCTCCCACCAAGTGGGGGAGAGCGCGCCGAGCGAGCCGAACTCGGCCTCGGTTCCCGTGCCGCCCGAGAATGAGCTGGCGGCGCCGGCGCCCGAGACGGTGCTGGCGGCGGTATCTGTCGTGGTCTGTGCCATGTGTGGTTGCTTTCTCTCGCGTTTGTCCGCCATCCATTATGGCGTAGCGGCGGCGCGGGACGCCAGCGCGAAAGAAAATGCAGGAAATGGGCGTTCTGCTCAGCCGTTTGGTGCAGTTGCCAGCTAAGTGAGTAGACTTTTTGCGATATCGCGAGCACGCGGCTTTTTCGCAAGGGCTCTACCTGCGGTTTTATTTTTTCCTATGCGGGTTGTGCTTGGCTATTGCTAAAAAGACTACTCACTTAGGTTTGAGGGTCGTTCGCCGGCGCCTACTTGCGCTTGTTTACCGACGCCGCGACCATCAGAGGCCCCTGGGATTCTTGCGGCAGGCGCTTCTTGCCCTTGCGAGCGCGGTTTTTAAAGTTCTCGACGGCCTCTTCCATGCCGAGGGGCACGTAGGTGAGCTCATCGAGGTTTTCGGGCAGGTAGCAGGCAAGGCTTTGCTCCTGCACGCGGCCCGCCGCGAGCTGTTCATCGCTGGGCTGCGCGCCGGGTGTGGCGCAAATGCCGTAGACGACGGCACCCATCTCGCGCGTGCGGCACTCGTACTCGGTCTCGGGATGCTCGGGATGGTCGCGGCGGACGTCGTCACTTACCCAAAGCGTGTCGTAGCCGGCCGCGGCAAACTGCCCCAGGGCGTAGTCGCGCAGTGGCTTACTGTCGGTGCGCAGCGTGACGGTAGCGCCGGCTGCAAAGAGCGGACGGTAGAGCATCAGGTGGTCGACATGGACGAGTCGTTTTTTGGCGTACTTGGCCTTGGGCTGCGGCGTGGGAAAGTTGATGGTTATGGCGTCGAGCTCGCCTGCGGCAAACAGCTGCGGCAGCGATGCGGCACCTCGGGGCAGGACGAGTGCGTTGGACAGCTCCTGCTCGCAGATTTTCTGCGCGGCATAGGCGATGCAGATGGGCTCCTGGTCCATGCCGATAAAGAGGGTGTTTGGCTCGTGGGCCGCGCGCTCTACAAGGTACGTTCCCTTGCCACAACCAAGATCCAGGTGAAGGTGTTCGAAAGGCTTGCTGCCAGCCGGCGCGCAGGCTTCGCGCCAATTCCCGGCATAAGGCTCGGGGTTCGTCTCAATCGCATTGGTGTAGCGCTCCAGGCGCTCCTCGAGCACAAAGTTCTTAGGGGTGCGAACGTGGACGGCTCCCATGAGGCTCCTTGGTCATACGTATGGAACACAATGCAGGCGCGTTCCGTCAATGGGTTGGAAAAAGATGGGCATAGTTTGCCCGAACGCTGCGGTGCGGCTCGGCGGCGAGTCGTCGGTGCCTACAGACGCTTGAGAATCACATAGCGGTTGAGCTCGCCGCTGCGACCGTCGGCGTGGAAACGCTCGAGCTCGCGTACGGGGACCTCGCCGCTCTTGTAGAACGTACGGACGCCGCGCACCAGGTCGGTGATCTGCTGATCGTCAAAGTGATGACAATAGCGGTAGGCATGGCGGTCGTTTTGCCAACCAATGAGGTGGTCGCCGGCTTCGAACTGCGCGGAATCGTAGCCCTCAAACGGCGGGGTGAGCTCGGCGCGGGCCTCAGCGCGAACGGCTTTGCGTGCCATACGCTCGTCGTTCATAAACTCCCAAAAGCTGATAGCGATGATGCCACCCGGGCGCGTTTGGCGCACCAAGGCATCAAGTACGCGTACGCGATACTCGCACGATGGTACGTGGTGCATAAAGCCAAAGCAGACCGAGATGTCAGCGAGCGGGGCGTCGAAAAGCACGTCAGGTGTCTCGGCGGGGTTGAGCTTCATGAGGGCATCGAGCACGTCGAGTTCCTGGAAGTGCAGGTTGGGAATGCGCAGGGCGTGGCCACGTGCATCGATGGCCAGGTCCTGGCATGAGTCGACGCCATAGAACTCAAACGGGCAGCTGGCGTCTGCCGAGGGGTTTGCGCCATCGACGCCCTTGGCGGCAAGTGCGCCGCCGGCGGCAAAGTTCTCGAATCGCATGTTGCCGCAGGCAAGATCGAAGACGCGGACGGGATGCTCGATCGTGGCGACGTCGAGCTGCTCGAGCGCTATGTCCATGGTGCGTACCCAGCCGGGCCACGGTGCCTGGCGCGTATCGGAAAAGGAAGCGGAGTGCTCGCGATAGAACGTATTGTTGAGCTGGATGAGCGATGAGGCGAAATCGCGGTTCACGGCGCGGAACTCCCTCCGATGGCGGTGCGGAATAAACAGTACGACCATACTACCGTTAACGCCGCAACGGGGACAACCGAGCTGTGGGTCATTGCTTTGTTTGGACACATTTCCGCAGCTCATATGTGCCCGCAACCGCCGGTTGTCAAAAATCTCACTAGAATAGGTGGCATGATTTTGGCGGTGGCGGATAGATTTTTAACTGTGCAAGGCGCCTTAAGAACAATAACGGTCCGGCGGCACGGCTGGCATCGCATAGGAGGAACCATGAATGTAGAAACTGCTCAGCGGCTCGCCGACCTTCGCCGCAGCAAGGGCTTTAGCCAAGAAGGGCTGGCGCGAAAGTTGGGGCTGTCGCGCCAGGCGGTCAGTAAATGGGAGCGCGCGGAGAGCTCGCCCGACACCGAGAACCTGATCTCGCTCGCCAAGCTCTATGGCGTGAGCCTGGACGAGCTGCTCAATCCGAGCGACGAGATTGAGGACGATATCGAGTTTGAGAATGAGGACCGCGCCCGCCAGCGCGAGGCCGAGGCGGCAGAGCGTGCTCGCACCCATGAAGCGGCGGCACGCGCCACGGAGGCAGCTACACAGGCAAGTGATGCCGCGGCCAAGGCGGCGCAAGCTGCAAGTTGGAGCGCACAGGCGGCTAACGCCGCTACGGCGCAGGCGACGAGTGGCGGCGCGGTTGGCTCGACTCCGACGAAGGGCCCGTTCCAGTCGTTCCCGTATTGGGCTGTGTGCTGGCTGCTGTTCTTTTTGCTGATGTTCCTGTTTGGTGCCGGCCCCTTTGCCGCGCTGATCTTCTTTACGATTCCTATCTATCACTGGGTGGCGCGTGCGCTCGATGGTGATTGGGCACGCGGGGATATCCAGGTTGGTCCGGCGTCGGCGGTCGCTAGGACTAATGGGGAGGACGTTTCCGCTGCGGTTGACGCTGGCATAGCTGCCGCGGCCACCGCTGAGCCGAGTGCCAAAGAGGGTGATGAATGATGAAGCTTTCGCATGAATCCAAGGTTCGCTTGGGCGTTGGCATCGGAGCGTTTGTGCTTATTATCGGGCTTGTCTTTGGCGCTTCGCGGCTATTGGCTCATTCCGATATGGTGCGTACGACCGGTATTCTATCTGGCCATTTGTCTGATTTTGACGATATGTTTGACGAGGACGATTCTTTGAATAGCGGTAACTATTCCGCTCGGCCTCAACAACTTTCGAGCGAAACGTTTGATGCCGACGCGTTCACATCGCTTGACTTGGACGTGACGTCGGGGACGGTCGAGGTTAAACGTGTCTCTGACGGACCGGTACGTGTCATCGAAAGCGGGCACGTTGCAAAGGGGGCATCTGCTTCCGATGCCGCCACTCAGAATCTAGCCAAGATCGAGGGCTCTACACTCAAGATTAGCCAGTTCGACTGCGATGACGAGCGCGCCCATGACCGTAAGGTCACCATTGAACTGCCGCGTGAGCTTGCCGATAACATGACGGGCATTACGGCAAACGTGGGGTTGGGAGACCTGACGGTCGCGGACATTGCGTGCCACGACTTTGATTTGACGTTGGACTCGGGAGACGTCGCGTTTACGGGCGCCGTGACCGACACTCTGAATGCCGAGGTCGGTTTGGGCGATGCGACGTTCGAGCTCTACCAGGCCCCCGCGAAGTCGATGGACGTGAGTGTGGACTCGGGCGATGTGGAGATAACGGTTCCGAACTCTACGGGCTTTAAGGCGAGCCTCACCGTGGGCAGCGGTGACTTCGAGAGCGATTTCCTTCCGCTTGGCTACGATGGCGAGACCATATTGAATCTTGAATTCGACAACGGTGATAAGTCTGCCACGTATCGTTTTAAGGTCGGTTCGGGCGACATGTCGTTCGATCCGGAGTGACATGCGGTTTTCGGAGATCGGTGCATATAGGCATGCTCTTTGATGGAGGCGCCGGGGCCGTGACTGGCTCCGGCGCCTTTGCCTTTACAATGGGGGCATGGAACAGATTATTTTGAACATACTCGAGGCTCTGCGTCGCGGTGAGACCGTGGACGACAAGGCGCTCGTCAAACTGATACATGCCGAGGCGCGCCGTGAGGGTGCCGACAAACGAGATCTGGCCAAGCGCTGTCTGCTGCCGTTCTACCAGCGGGTTAAACGTGAGAAGCCGGCTCGTTGGGCTGGATGGAATGTCGATGCCGAGCTGGAACGCCAACTGCTGCAGGTGCTGCGCATGAAGCCGCGCCGCACGGCTTCGGGCGTGGCGACCATTACCGTCATCACCAAGCCCTGGCCATGCTCGGGCGATTGCCTGTTTTGCCCCAACGATCTGCGCATGCCTAAAAGCTATCTGCACGCCGAGCCGGCGTGTGCCCGTGCGGAGCAAAACTGCTTCGATCCGTATCTGCAGGTGAGTGCCCGTTTGACAGCGCTTTCGCAGATGGGTCATGCGACCGACAAGATAGAGCTCATCGTGCTCGGTGGCACCTGGAGCGACTATCCGCAAGGGTATCAGACGTGGTTTATGTCGGAACTTTTCCGTGCGCTCAATGACGATGCCGTCGCCGGCGTGGCGGCCAACCCCATGTTGGCGCGTCCGGGCATCAGCCGTGCCGAGGCGGGACGCCTGCTCGATGACGCTCCC
>DXLV01000009.1:48705-55468 GCA_019414545.1 Collinsella sp.
TGGTAACAGAGCGCCGCGAGCGCTATCGGGCTGCCGGTATTGCGACCGATGAGGCTGAGCTTGCGAGCGGCGTTGCCGACGAGCAGGGGCGTGTGGATGCTGCCGTGGGCGGCTATAACCGCGCGGTGCGTTGTCTGTACGGCCCCGGCACGCCGTGGGGCGAGGTCGCCGAGTGGCAGACGGCAACGATGGAGGAGCTTGAGCAGCAGCAACGCATCAACGAGACGGCGAAGCATCGCGTGGTGGGGCTCGTTATCGAAACGCGTCCCGATGCTGTAACACCGCAGGCGCTCACGCTCATCCGTCGTCTGGGCTGTACCAAGATCCAGATGGGCATCCAGAGCCTCGACCAGCATCTGCTCGATATCAACGAGCGTCGCATTTCGGTGGCGCAGATCGAGCGCGCGTTTTCGCTTGCGCGCCTGTTTGGCTTTAAGATCCATGCGCATTTTATGCTCAACTTGCTGGGCGCCACGCCCGAGGGTGACAAGCGCGACTACGAGCGCTTTATGACCGAGGGCGCCTTTATGCCCGACGAGGTCAAGGTCTACCCGTGTGCGCTCATCGAGGGTTCGCGCCTGGTGGGCTGTTACGAGCGTGGCGAGTGGCGCCCCTATACCGAGGAAGAGCTGCTCGACGTACTGGCCGATGACATCGTGGTGACGCCGGCGTTCTGCCGCATCAGCCGCATGATTCGCGACTTTAGCTCTGACGACATCATGGTGGGCAACAAGAAGCCCAACCTGCGTCAGCTCGTCGAAAACCGCTTGGCGGCTCGTGGGGAAGGCACGACGGTGCGTGAGATTCGCTATCGCGAGATCAGCACGGCGGGTGCCGACTTGGATGGGCTATCTCTTGATGAGGAAGTGGAGTACGAGACGCCGGTGACGCACGAGCGCTTTTTGCAGTGGGTGACACCGCAGGGCAAGATCGCGGGTTTTTTGCGGTTGTCGCTGCCCGATCGCGCTTTTGTTGCCGCGCATGTGGACGAGCTGCCGACGACGCCGGACGAGGCGATGATTCGCGAGGTGCACGTGTACGGCATGGCGGCGCGCGTGGGCGATCAGGGTCAGGCGGCGCAGCACCATGGATTGGGACGTTTGCTCGTGGAGCGTGCGTGCCAGATAGCTCGGGATGCGGGTTATGCGCGTATCAACGTGATTAGCGCGATCGGTACGCGCGAGTACTATCGCCATTTGGGTTTCTACGACCACGGACTCTATCTGCAAAAGGAGCTCTAAATGAACAAGCCGAGTGTTTCTGCCGGCGTCGTTGCCGGCGTTGCTCTGGGAGCCGCGGCGCTTGGTGCGGCCGCTGTCGCTGTTCGTGCTGTCTGTCTGCAGGTTGCGCGAACCCGCAATGGGTTGGCGCGTGTGAAACGCGTGCACGATGAGGGCGGCGATGAGATTCGCGTGTTGGTGCAAGGCGGAGTCTACCAAAGCGCAAGCTACGTTGGCGAGCGTTGGGCAGAGCCCGTCTTTGCGTACTATCGTGCGTTTGACGACGTGTTTGAGGCCGAGCGCGCAATGCATGACGCCTATGGTCACGGTATCAGCCGTATGCTTATGCTAGGTGGCGGCGGGTTTGCTTATCCCAAATATGCGCTGGTGTCGCACGAGGGCTTGCGTATGGACGTTATCGAGTATGACGGAGAGATAACGCGCTTGGCGCGCCGTTGGTTCTACCTGGACGAGCTGGAGCGCGCGGTGGACGACCGCCTGCGGGTGATTACCGCCGAGGCTCGCTCGTATCTGGGTGTGACGAGCGTGGGTCATCGTCGCTACGACGTGGTCGTGAGCGATTGCTTTGACGGTGCCGAGCCCGTTCGCGAGCTGGCGACGGTTGAGGCGCTGCGCCTGGTGCGAGGCAGCCTGAACCCCGGGGGTATCTACGTGGCCAATATTGTGAGCGCAAACGAGGGGAGCGATGTGACGTTCCTTCGCGACTGCGCTGCCACGGCACTCGAGGTATTCGTCCACGCCTGGGTGGTCCCATGTGGCGATGCGAAGTTCGCCGGCGAGGAAAACTACCTGCTCATCGCCAGCGACGGCGACTACGCCTTTGCCGAAGCCGTGCCCTTCGACACCGACTTCCTCGGCACCGTCCTTCACGACAAGTAAGTCTCCCCGTCCCAAAAAAGACTGGTCTTAGGCGTGGTCGCGCCAGCCGAGAACGCGCTGCTTCATACCCTCGATGTCGAGCACGCCTTCGGCAAAGCCCTTGCGCACGAGCTCTTCGGGAACAAACTCGTCGTAGCGGTCAAAGTAAGGCACCTCGCCAGGATAGACGAGCTCGATGGGATCGAAGTCCTTCTCGGCCTCGGCGGCGAGCACCTCAAAGAACATCTCCTCGTCGGCCTTCATCTTAAACTGCATAAAGTACGGGCGTGACGGATCGAGCCCGCGAAGGCCCAGCTCCGCGGCACATTTAATCTTGAGCATGCGCTCGAGTGCCAAAAAGGCATAGCTGCCCAGCCAGGGGAAGAGTGCCCAGGTGTCTCCGCCCAGGTTAATGAGCGGCTTAGTTCCCGCGCCCGAAATCTCGGCGGTATGACGAGCCTGTGCAAGGCGTGCCCGCGCGTTACCCATAAGGTACGGATATGCCGCGTGCTCGTTGAGCGCTTGGCGCATGCGCTCGAGTACATGCGTATTGATGTCTCCGGGGCAGTCGCCAAAGTATGCCGGCACCCGGCCTTTGACCTGCGTGGCAAAGACGGTATGACGCTTCCAGTCCACTTCCTCGACAATCCAGCAATGGCCTGCGATGGCGATGCGCTCACCGGGCGGTGGGGGATTGACGATTGTGCCCAGCTCGGCCGACTCGCTGCGGACGGTGAACTCCTCGTTCTCCTGGAACACAGCGTAGAACTTAAAGTTGTTGATGATGCGCTCGCCCGCGAGACCCACGATGAGCCCACCGCCCTCGGTGACCTGGACGTGGTCGATCTTGATGAGGTGGCGCAGCAGTACGCGATAGTCATCGGCCGAGACGCGGTGGAAATAGCTGAGCGTGAGCACGCGCTGGGCAAGCTCAGCCGGTGTGAGTTCGCCGGTGCTGGCAAGCGTCGACATAGTCTGGTGGTAGAGCAAGCTGTAGGGGAGTCGATCGAGCTCGGGTGGCTCGACCCACTTTTCTTCGCGATAGAGTTGTACGAGCGCGATACCCTGCAGGAGCTTCCAGGGAATGGTTTCGGGCATCATCGTGCGCGGCTCGGGCTCTTCCTCGCGCATGACAAACCACATCTCGGGCGGAAGATCGCGACGGCCTGTGCGCCCCATGCGCTGCAAAAAGGAGCTGACGGTAAACGGCGCGTCAATCTGGAAGGCGCGCTCCAGGCGGCCGATATCGATACCGAGCTCCAACGTAGAGGTGGTGACGGTTGTCTGCGTCTGCTCCTCGTCGCGCATGAGCTCCTCGGCCGTCTCGCGTAGCGATGCCGAAAGATTGCCGTGATGGATGAGAAAACGGTCGGGCTCGTGCCGGCTCTCGCAGTAGCTGCGCAGCATGGAGCACACGGCCTCTGCCTCCTCGCGCGAGTTGGCAAAGACCAGGCATTTGCGGCCGCGCGTATGCTCAAAGATATAGCCCATGCCGGGGTCGGCGTTGTCGGGCGCCGTGTCGGTGGGGTTGAGAAGCGCCTGCTCGGTCGCTCGTGGGATGTCGACTTCGCCCTCGGGGGCCGAGGAAGTGCGACGGTCTTTGGGAGCGGCCTTGCCCCGCGCCTGCTCACGACGTTGACGGTGTTCTTCCTGTGTAAGCTGTCCGCTGTGGCACATGTCTTGTCCGGATGCGGGCAGCGCCGCGGGCGCCGCCGTCTCAATACGCTCGCAAGCAAGCACCTCGGCTTCTTGTGGACCTGTGCCTACGAATCCTCGTTGCTGAGCCTGGGGGCCCGAGTTGTAGAAGTGCTCCATGGAGATGCGCCACACGCGGCGCGGTTCCTCAAAGCGGGGGATAACGCAGTCGCGCCCCGTTCCCTGCGAGAGAAAGGCGCCCGTGCGCTCGGGGTCGCCGATGGTGGCCGAAAGGCCAATGCGGCGGGGCTGCACGCCTGCCATGCGTGAGAGGCGCTCGATAAGACAGAGCGTCTGCCCGCCGCGGTCGCCGCGCATGAGCGAATGGACTTCGTCGATAACCACATAGCGCAGGTCGCAAAACATACGAGGGATCGCCATGTGCTTATGGATCAGGAGCGCCTCGAGCGACTCGGGCGTAATCTGTAGGATGCCGCTCGGTTTTTTGATGAGTTTGGCCTTGTGTGATTGCGAGACATCGCCATGCCAGTGCCAGACGGGGATATCGGCTTCTTCGCACAGGTCGTTGAGGCGGACGAATTGGTCGTTGATGAGCGCCTTGAGGGGGCCAATGTAGAGGGCGCCCACGCTTGCGGGCGGGTTCTCCCAAAACTCGGTCAGGATGGGAAAGAAGGCTGCCTCGGTTTTGCCGGAAGCCGTGGATGCCGTCAGGAGCACATTGTCCTGTGTGTTGAAGATGGAATCTGCCGCCGCAACCTGGATAGAGCGCAAGCTCTCCCAATCGTGGGAGTAGATGAAGTCTTGGATAAACGGGGCGTAGCGGTCAAAGGCGTTCACGGGGCCTCCTTTCAACAACGAATCTCTCAACGCGGCTGGCAACGGCTTGCTGCATTACTGCTTCAACGTTTGCCCAGATAAAACCTGCCAAAATAAACCTGTCCCTTTTTGGTAGGTTAGATGGTGAACTCGGCGAAGTTGCGGTCGCCGCCTGCGGTGCCGGTGTCGCCTGTTGCGGCTGCCGGCGCCAGCGCGTCGCCGCCGACGCTTTGCAGCAGCTCGGCCACATTTGCATCGGGGTTCTGACACAGGATATCGAGCAGCTCGATAAAGTCACGGATAACCTCACGCGGCGTCAAGTGCGTATCGGCTCCCACGCGGCCGAACTCAATCTTGAGAAAGTCCACCAAGTCGTTTTCGGCAAGCGTGGGCGTCCAGCCAAAGTAGCCGGCATGGATCTGCATGAGTTTTTCGATGAGCACCAGTAGCTCCTCGTAGGTGAGTGGCTGCAGGCGGATGATGGGCGCGAGCATGTCCTTAAGGTCTTCGCGCGCAAAGCGGCCCTGAGCGAGTCGGCTGCGCAGGGCCTCGTAGGAGAACACGCCGCGGCGGCGGTCTTCGATGGAGGTTGGCGTGCCGCCCATGATCATGCCCAGGTACTGCGCCTTGCCCTGGAGCGTGTCGTTGTACATAGTCAGGATCTTCTCGTAGTTGTATTGGCGCGTGATGGCGTTGGGAATCTTATACAGATTCACGAGCTCGTCGATGAGCACCAGCATGCCCTTGTAGCCACTGCAAACCAAAAAGCGCGCAATGAGCTTAACGTAGTCGTACCAGTCGTCATCGCTGATGATGGTCGAGGAGCCCAGCTCGGCGCGTGCCTCGCTCTTGGTGCGGTATTCGCCGCGAATCCATTTGGTCACGCGGCTCATGGTCTCTTCGTCGCCCCCGGATGCGGCCATGCGATAGCGGCGGAGCATGCGGGTGAAGTCGAAGCCGTGGACCATCTCTTCGAGCGGGGCCAGTTGGGCATTGACGACCGACTCGTCGACGTCGGCACACGAGGCGACCCAGCGATCCAGAATAAGGTTGAGCGCACCGCCCTCGGGGCGCGTCTTGGTCGATATATTGCGGATGAGCTCGCGGTAGGTGGCCAGGCCCTGTCCCTGACCGCCCTGCAGGCGGCGCTCGGGCGACAGGTCGGCATCAGCGACGACGAATCCCTCGCCCATGGCGTGCGTGCGGATAGTCTGGAGCAAAAAGCTCTTGCCGGCGCCGTAACGACCAACCAGAAAGCGGAAGCTCGCGCCACCGTCGGCGATGAGACTCAGATCGGTGAGCAGGGCGCGGATCTCGACCTCGCGCCCTACGGTGATGTAAGGAAGGCCGATGCGCGGGACCACGCCGCCCTTGAGCGAGTTGAGAATGACGGCAGCGACGCGCTTGGGCACGCGAGGTGCTGCGGATGCGGTATCACTCATGGTCTAGGTATCCTCTCACGTCTGCTTCGTAGTCCTCGATAATCTGCGGCCCTGCCGCGCTAAATTCAATTACGGTGTCGCCCACCAGGTCAAAGAGCGCCTCGTTGATGGTATCGACGAGCATGTCCTCGCTCTGCTCCGATTGCACTACCGCCGATTCCGCCTGTACTGCGTTGTGCTCGAGCAGCGCGCGGAGATAGGCGTCTGCGGCGGGCGCGAGTTCGTTTGTGGCGTCAGCGGGCGTAGCAGCTGCGAACGCGGGCGTCGGCGCGAGAAGCGGTGCCACGACACCAAACTGTTCGGTGGATATGGTCGGCTCGTCGGACTCGTCCTGCCCTGCAGCCGCCGCGACCGCCTCGACCATCGCGTCGGCTACGGGCTCGGCTTCCGGTTGCCCTGAGTCCGCTGCCTCGGCTTCTGCGGACGCGCCGTCCTCGCGTTCCTCGTCAATCAAAAGCGCCTCGCGCGTTTGTGCGGCGGCGCTCCGAATATGCCCCAGCTGACTCAGATCGATATCGATCTTGACGGGCTGGTGTGCGGCGTCCCACGAAAGCCATGCCACAATCTCGTCATCGATAATCTTGGCCAGATATTTGGGGACCTTTTCTTCCTTCAGGGGATGGGCGGGGTCCAGGGCCAGGCGCAGGCGTTGGTCGCAGGCGCGCATCATCTCGCCAAGTTTGCTGCTCTTTTGTCTGCTGCCGTGAATCCGCATGCATTCCCAAAAACCGTTTTGGCAACGGTAGATAT